>NZ_JBOHGB010000040.1:0-47765 GCF_050699935.1 Actinophytocola sp. | reverse complement strand
GACGATGGGCTGGCGGCACACCGACGCCCTCGTCCGCGCGGTCGCGTGCGGCTTCGGGCTGGCCGTCGCGGGCGTCCTGCTGCACCGGCTGGAGCTCCTGCTCGTCGGGGCGCCGCTGTTGGTCAGCGCGCTGCTGGTGACGCCGCCGACCGGCCGGCCCAAGATCACCGCCGCCACGCTCGTGGATACCGCCGAGGCCGGGCGGACCAACGAGGTGACCGTGACGATGGAGCCGGGGCAGGGCGCGGTGCTGGCCGCGCTGCGGATGCCGATGCCGTCGCGCTCGGGCGTCGGGCCCGTCCACCTGCTGCCCGCGGTGAACGGGCGGATCCACGCGAAGATCAAGTGGAGCACCTGGGGCCAGTCCGACTACCTGCGCCCGGACCATCTGATGGCCGCCCACGACGCGCTGTACGTGCTGGGCCCGGTGGTCGGCCGGACCGCGAGCCACGTCGTGCTGCCACCGGTCGAGCCGCTGCCCGCCGCGCCGCTGCCGCCCCGCGCCGCCGGGCTGGTCGGCGCGCACCGCTCCGCACGCCCCGGCGACGGCATGGAGCTGCGCGACATCCGGCCCTTCCAGATCGGCGACCGGCTGCGCCGGGTCGACTGGCGGGTCTCGCTGCGGTCCGCGGCGGCGACCGGGGGCGAGCTCGTGCCGGGCACGCTGCACGTCCGCGAGCGGCACGCCGAGTCCGACGCCGACCTCGTGCTGGCGCTGGACACCACGCTCGACGTCAGCCCGAAGATCGCCGAGTGGGCGGAGATCGCGCGGGGCGCCGAGGCGCGCGTGCACGGCAGCCTCGACCTCGGGGTGCGGGCGGCCTGCTCGCTGGCGGCGGCGTTCCTGCGGCAGGGCGACCGGGTCGGCCTGATCGACCTCGGTCACCCGCGTGGCGGTGTGCCGGCCGGGACGGGCCAGCGGCAGCTGCAGCGGATCCGGCACTCGCTGGTGCTCTCCGCGCAGCGGGTGGCCGGTTCGGGGGAGCCGGTGCTGCGCGCCTCGCAGTACCCGCCCGGCGCGACCGTGGTGGTGCTCTCGCCGTTCATGGCGGACGAGCTCGTCGACCTGGCCGTGACGGTGGCGCGGCGCGGCAACCTGGTGCTCGCCGTCGACCTGCTGCCGGCCGACCTGGTGGCGGACGAGGAGAGCCCGTGGGGCGAGGCGGTGCGCGCCATCATGGTCGCCGAGCACCGGGTCCGGCTCGCGGTGCTCGGCGAGCACGGCGTTCCGGTCGCGCGGTGGGAGGACGGGACCGCGGTCGGCACGCTCCTGCGCGCCGCGCGGCGTAGGCCGAGGGTGCTCCGGTGACCCGCCCGGTGACTCCCGGCGCGACTCGCCGAGCGACCCGCGGAGCGCCGCTGGACGTGCCCCGGCTGGGCCGCGGCGTACCCGCCTGGCTGCTGCGTCTCGCGGTCCTGCTCACCGGGGCGCTCGTGATCGCGATCCCGTCCACCGAGGGCGCCATGTCGGGCGCGCTGTTCATCCTCTGCCCGGCGATCCTCGCCTCGGCGTACGCGCCGGCGTCCCCGGTGCCCACGGCGGTGGTCATCGGCGCGGCCGTGCTCGCGGCGCTGACCGGCGACGACCCGCTGCGGCCCGCGGTGCTGGCGTTGATCCCGGCGGTGCACCTGTTCCACCTCTCGTGCGCGTTCGCCGGCCTCGTACCGATGCGCGGCCGGCTGCACGCGCGCGCGTTCGTCCGGCCCGCGATCCGGTTCGTCGCCGTCCAGGCCGTCGTGTTCGCGTTCGTGGGGGTGGCGGCGCTGCTGCCGGTCACCGAGATCCCGGCCACGCTGGAGATCATGGCGCTGGCCGGGCTGGTGGCGGTCGGGCTGATCATCGTGTGGTGGCACCGGCACCGTGGCGACGACTCTCACACCGGGGGCGGCGGGCGATGAGCAGGTAGAGGTGCCACGATGGAGTCATGGGGCGAGCGAAGACCGCGCCGACCCGGATCCTCATTCTCGGTGGCGGCTACGTAGGGCTGTACACGGCACTCGGCCTGCAGCGGAAGCTGCGTGGCGGCGAGGCGTCCGTGACCGTCGTCGACCCGCAGCCGCACATGACCTACCAGTCGTTCCTCCCCGAGGCGGCGGCCGGTGCGATCGAGCCGCGGCACGTGGTCGTGCCGCTGCGGCGCGTGCTCAAGCGCTGCCACGTGTTGACGGTCCGCGTCACGAAGATCAGCCACGGCGAGAAGAAGGTCACCGTGGAGGCCCCGGACGGGCACCAGGAGGACATCGCGTACGACGTGCTCGTCGTCGCACTCGGCTCGGTGGCCCGGGTGATGCCCATCCCCGGGCTCGCCGAGCAGGGCATCTCGTTCAAGACCATCGGCGAGGCGATCTACCTGCGCAACCACGTCCTGTCCAAGTTGGACGCGGCGAGCAGCTGCGCCGACGACGAGCTGCGCCGCAAGCTGCTGACGTTCACGTTCGTCGGCGGCGGGTTCGCGGGCATCGAGGCGCTCGGCGAGCTCGAGGACATGGCGCGCTACGCGACCCGCTACTACGAGAACATCGAGCCGTCGGACCTGCGCTGGGTGCTCGTCGAGGCGGCCGGGCGGATCCTGCCCGAGGTGCGGGAGAGCCTGGGCGTCTACACGGTGCTGCAACTGGAGCGGCGCGGCATCGAGGTGTATCTGTCCACTCTGGCCGAATCGTTCGAGCACGGGCACGTGATCCTCTCGGACGGCACGGAGTTCGACAGCGACACGATCGTGTGGACCGCCGGCGTGAAGTCGAACCCGGTGCTCGCAAGCTCGGACCTGCCCATCGACGACCGCGGCCGGCTACGTGCCAAGGCGACGTTGCAGGTGGACGGTGTGGCCGACGCGTGGACCGCGGGCGACAACGCCGCGGTGCCGGACCTGTCGCGAATCGACGAGGACCCGGCCGCGCTGTGCGCGCCCAGCGCCCAGCACGCGGTGCGCCAGGCCAACCTGCTGGCGAAGAACATCGTGGCCGTGCTGCGCGACCGCGAGCCCAAGCCGTACTTCCACCGCAACGTCGGCTCGGTCGCGACCCTGGGGCTCCACAAGGGAGTCGCGGACGTGTACAACGTCAAGGTCAAGGGCTTCATCGCGTGGGCCATGCACCGCGGCTACCACGTCGCGCGGGTGCCCACGTTCAACCGGAAATTCCGCGTAGTAGCCGACTGGTTACTGGGTGGACTGTTACGGCGTGAGGTCATCTCGATGGGTCAGATCAACAATCCGCGGGCCGAGTTCGATCGCGTCTCCCGGGCCTGACCACGCCATTTCCGGGCGTTGCCCCGGGTAGCCTTACCGAGCCATCTTCGGGTACAGCTAAATGGCGTATCCCGGGTTGGTCCAGCGGACCCAAGTTGTGGGAAACCCGTCCGTAGCCTAGTGATCACGGCTTAGGCTGCGCCTGCCCCCGTAGCCCAACTGGCAGAGGCAGCCCCCTTAAAAGGGGTGGAGTGCCGGTTCGAATCCGGTCGGGGGCACCGCGATCCGGCAAATTTTCTCGCCATCGCGTCGCGACTGTTAGCAATTGTTTTGACACTCAGCGTGGCGCGCATTCTCGACCCATTTTCTTCGCGAGTCCAACCCTCCCGACCCGCGAGTCCAACGCTCCCGACCCGCGAGTCCAACGCTCCCGACCCGCGAGTCCAACGCTCCCGACCCGCGAGTCCGACACTCGCGGTTGACACGGTGGACTGCCACGGCGCATAGTGAACCTGAAGGTTAATTAACTAGGTGGTTGAGCCCATGAGCGTTGATCAGCTGAGTGCCACGTTCGCCGCGCTGGCCGACCCGACCCGACGAGCGATCCTGGCCCGGCTGGCCAAGGGCGAGGCCACGGTCACCGAACTGGCCGCGCCGTTCGAGATGAGCCTGCCCGCCGTCTCCAAGCACCTGAAGGTCCTCGAGCGCGTAGGCCTCATCGCCCGCGGCCGCTCCGCGCAGTGGCGGCCCTGCCGGCTCGAGCCAGGGCCGCTGCGGGACGCGAACGAGTGGCTGGCGAGCTACCGGCGGTTCTGGGACGGCGGCTTCGACCGCCTGGACGAACACCTGCGCGAGCTTCAGCGCGGACAGGAGGAGCAGAAGGATGCGGACGATGAATGACCCGGCCACCGATCACGAGCTCGTGATCACCCGGCTGTTCGACGCGCCGCGCGAGCTGGTGTTCCGGTGCTGGACGGAGCCGGATCACCTCGCCGAGTGGTGGGGGCCGACCGGGTTCACCGCGCCGTCGGTCACGGTGAACGCGACCGACGGCGGTACCTGGCGGACGTGCATGCGCGACACCGAGAGCGGCCGCGAGTACTGGGCGAGCGGTGTCTACCTGGAGATCGTCCCGCCGGAGCGGCTCGTGTTCAGCTTCCGGTGGGACCGGCGGGAGGACCAGCCGGTCGAGGACACCCTGGTCACGATCACCTTCGCCGAACGCGACGGCAAGACCGAGATGACCTTCCACCAGTCCGGCTTCGCGACCGTGGCGTCCCGCGACGGGCACGCCGAGGGCTGGACCGAGACCTTCGACGACCTGCACGGCTACGTGCGACGCGGGCGGTCGTCCGAGACGTACGAGTCGTGATGGGAGCTGTGATGAGCCTGCCGAACGTGGTCTCCGCGCGGGAGTGGCAAGCCGCGCGGGATGAGTTGCTGGTCAAGGAGAAGGCGGCCACGCGAGCGCTCGACGCCCTGGGCGCCGAACGCCGCCGGCTGCCGATGGTCGAGATCACGAAGGACTACCGGTTCGAGGGCCCGGACGGCACGCGGTCCATGGCCGACCTGTTCGATGGCCGCCGCCAGCTGATCGTCTACCACTTCATGATGTTCGCCGGCGACGACCACCGCTGTCCCGGCTGCTCGCTGCTGGTCGACAACATCGCCGACCTCGCCCACCTGCACGCACGGGACACCACGCTGGTGCTCGCCTCGCCCGCGCCGCGTTCGGAGATCGAACCGTTCCGGCAACGGATGGGCTGGACCGTGCCCTGGTACACGGGCACGCAGGAGTTCGCCGACGACTGCGGCTCCGGGCGCGGCTTCGGCATCAGCGTGTTCCTCCGGGACGGCGAACGGGTCTACCGCACCTACTTCACCACCGGCCGGGGCGGCGAGTTCGTCCTCGCCACGCTGCGATGGCTGGACCTGACGCCGCTCGGCCGCCAGGAGGCCTGGGAGGAGGCCGGCCACGGCGACAGCGCCCCGGGCAGTTGGTGGCGCCTCCACGACGAGTACTGAACTGAGAGGCCGCGCGAGTAGGCATGGCGGCGCCCGCCGCACCGCGATGCATCCACCTCGATCACGGCGGGCATCCACCTGGCCCACTCGCGCGGCCTCTTATGTGTAAATCACGGTAACGTGTTCGGTCATGACTCGTGAGCCGATCGAGGTCGCGTTCGAGCGCCGGGGGAGCGGCAGCCCGCTCGTCCTGCTGCACGGCATCGGTCACCGCTGGCAGGCGTGGGAGCCGGTGCTGGACCGGCTGGCCGCCGCGCACGACGTGATCGCCGTGGACCTGCCCGGCTTCGGCAGCTCCCCGCCGCTGCCCGAGGGACGCGGGTACGACATGCCGAGCGCGGTGCGGGCGTGCGCGGACATCTTCGCGGATCTCGGACTGGACCGGCCGCACGTGGCGGGCAACTCGCTGGGCGGGGTGCTCGGTCTGGAGCTCGCCTCGCGCGGCCTGGTCTCGTCCGCGACCGCCCTGGCGCCGGCCGGGTTCTGGACGCCGCGGGACCGCGCGTGGGCGCTGTGGGTGCTGCGGATGATCAGGAGGAGCGGCCGGCTGCCCGGCGGGACGCGGCTGCTGCGCCGGCGGTACTTCCGGCTGGTCGCGGGCGCTCTGCTCTACGGGCACCCGTCGCGGACGACCGCGGAGATCATGCTCGCGGACCTGGTGTCGATGGTCGGCTCGCCAGCGTTCGACCTGGTCGCCGCGGCCGGGCGGGACTACGTCTACGACTCGCCCGCGCCGTCGGTGCCGGTGGCCGTGGCGTGGGGGACGCGGGACCGGGTCCTGTGGCCGCGGCAGGCCCGGCGGGCCGCGGAGCTGCTGCCGCGAGCCCGGCACGTGTGGCTGTACCGCTGTGGGCACGTGCCGATGATCGACGAGCCGGAGCACGTGGCGTCGCTGATCCTCGAGACCTGCGCGGCGGCGTCGGAGTCGGAGGCGGCTTGAGCTCGTGCGCGCTGGAGGTTGCAGAATCAGCGCCATGGAAGATCGCCTCATGGCCCTGCTGAGCGGTACCCGGAACGGCGTGCTGACGACGATCAAGCGGGACGGCCGCCCGCAACTGTCCAACGTGTCGTACACCTTCACGGACGGCGTCGTGCGCGTCTCGGTCACCGCTGGCCGGGCGAAGGTCGCGAACCTGCGCCGCGACCCGCGGGCGAGCTTCTACGTGTGCGCGCCGGACTTCCGCTCGTACGTGGTGGCCGAGGGCACCGCGCGGCTGACCGCGGTGGCGAAGGACCCACAGGACGAGACGGTCGAGGAGCTGGTGGACGTCTACCGCGGGATCACCGGCGAGCACCCGGACTGGGACGAGTACCGCGAGGCCATGGTCAACGACGCCCGCCTGGTGATTCGCCTCCCGGTGACCAGGATCTACGGCGCGATCGTCTGACCGCCGGTCGCGGGACTCGCGGGAGTCGTGACCGCCGAGCCGTTAGCGCTTCGCCGGCTGGGAACCCGGTTGGGACCGGCGGGCGCGCTGTGGCGGGACCCGTTCGCCGTTGCCGGATCCCGAGGACTCGGGTTTCCAGGCGGGGTCGGCCTTGCCGGGCTTGGCGGCCGGGGTGGTCGTCGGCTTGGTCGCGGGTTCGGTGGCCGGTCGGGTCGGTGGCTCGACGGGGGACTCGGTCGAGTCGGTGGCCAGCTCGGTCTCCGGCAGGCCGGGCTCGGGCCGGGGAACGGGCATCCGCTCAGGAGTCGGCTCGGCCACCGCGTCGGGCGTCGGCTCTGGCGCCGGCTCCGTCGCCTCGGGTGGCTCGGGCGCATCGGGCCGGGTCGGCGGCTCAGGCATCGGGAGCTGGCCCTCCTCGGTCAGCTCCGCCTCCTGCTCCGTCGGCTTCAGCAGGTCGACGCTGCGTTCCAGCAGCTCCTGCGTACCGCGCAGCCGCTCGGAGAGCTCCGTTCGCACCTTGGTCAGCCGCTTGACCTGCTCGGAAACCGTCGCCATGCGTTGCTTGGCCTCGACCTCGGCATCGCGCAGCTTCTTCTCGACCTCCGCCACGCACGCCTCGCGCCGCTGCGTCAGCTCACGCTCCAGCGCCGCCCGCTTCGCGTTCATCGACTCGGAGAACTCCCGGTCGATGCGCACCCGGTCGCGCTCGGCAGCCGCGTCCAGCTCGCGGCGGCGGCGCTCGGCGACCGAGGTCAGCTCCTCGGCCTGCCCACGTGCCGCGGTGATGATCGACTTGTGCGTGGCGTGGATCTCCGCGTGCTGGCCGTCCAGCTCGGTCAGCATCCTGCGGTACTTCTCCCGCAGCTCGCTCGAGGCCTTCTCCGCCGCCGCCCACGAGTCCTCCGCCGCGGCCCGCGCCCGCGTCGTGATCTCGCTGGCCTGCGACTTCGCTACATCCACCAGCCGCGCGGAGCTCGCCGACGAGTCCGCGTCCGGCGTGCCGAGCGCGTCGAGCCGCTCGGACAGCGCGGCGATCTCACGGCGCGCGATCTCGAGCTCGCCCTGCAACTCGGCGACCTGCTGACGCGCCTCGGCGCGGTCGGCGTCGGCGCGCTCGGCCCGGTCGGTCAGCTCGCGCACATGGGTCTTGACCTGGGTTCGGTCGAAACCGTGGCGGGTCACGGTGAAGCTGACATCCGGCGGAAGGTGGTCATCAGCCATGAAGTGACCGTACCGGTGTGAGCGCCGACCGCAACAGGATCAAACGTCGTAGTCCATGTAGTCCATAGTGGACATAGATCAGGGCAGGTCATACCCGGTGGCGTGCCGCGGCTCGTAGAGGCCGAGCGAACCGGCGCCGGGCACGTCGAGCGAGGTCAGCAGGCCCCAGCCCGCGTCGCTCACCTCGCTGGTGAACGTCACGCCCTTGGCCGCCAGCTCGGCCATGGTCTTCTCGATGTCGTCGCACATGAGGTACAGCTCGTGCTTGGGCGCCCCGTCGGTGGGGTGCACCGCCAGCTCGGCGGGCGGCGACCTGAAGATCAGCCAGCCGCCGCCGACATCCACATTGGACAGGCCGAGCACGTCGCGCAGGAAGGCCCGCGCCGCGTCCGCGTCGGTCGCGTAGAGGATGGTGTGCGCTCCGGTGATCACCAGTGGAAACCTCTCGTCAGCCGGGCGAGGGCCGTCGCCGCCGCGCCGAGGTGACGTTCACCCTTGCCGATCTTCAGCCGGCCGCCGCCGCCGGCCGCCGTGGAGTCCGGGAAGATCCGGTAGCCCTGGTAGGCGATGGCATCGACCAGACCCGGCGCGACAGTGTACGCGGCCGAGATCATCTGCCCGGTCGGTGTGCCGATGTGCTTGGGCCGCTTGAGCAGGGCCTCCAGCACCATGTCGGCGGCCTGCTCCGGCGACTTGGTCGGGAACGCGTCGTAGATCTTGGTCGGCCGGATCATTGGCGTGCGGACCAGCGGCATGTGCACGGTCGTGAACGTGATCCCGGCGCCGTGGGTCTCGGTCGCGACGATCTTGGAGAAGTAGTCCAGCGCCGCCTTGGACGCCACGTACGCGGAGAACCGCGGCGCGATGCCCTGCACGCCGATCGAGGAGACGTTCACGACGTGGCCGAACCGCCGCTCGATCATGTGCGGCAGCAGCGCGAGGATCAGCCGGACCGCGCCGAAGTAGTTGATGGCCATCGCGCGCTCGTAGTCGTGCATCCGGTCGTAGGACAGCTGCACCGACCTGCGGATCGACCGGCCGGCGTTGTTGACCAGCATGTCGATGCCGGGCTGTTCGCTCAGCATCGCCTCGACGGTCTTGGCCACCGACTCGTCGTCGGTCAGGTCGCACGGGTAGACGAAGGACTGCCCGCCGGCCGCCGCGATCTCGGCCCGGACCTCCTCCAGCTCGGGCTGGCGGCGCGCGACCAGCAGCGGGACCCCGCCGGCCGCGGCGACCTTCAGTGCGGTCGCCCGCCCGATGCCCGACGAGGCACCGGTGATCACCACGCGCCGGCCGTCGAGTTGGCCGCGGTGCCCGTGCCGGCGCGCGCGGAACGGGTCGAGGTGCTCGCGCCAGTAGCGCCACAGGACGTCGGCGTAGTCCTCCAGCGGCGGCACGTCGATGCCTGCGCCGTTGTCGCCGTCGGCCAGCTCCGTGCGGGTCGCGGTCGAGTCGAAGACCGGCTGGAAGGTCAGCGTGGACAACAGGATCGGCGGGATGCCGAGCCGGTCCAGCACCGCGTCGCGGGCGATCGTCACGCCCGGCATGTGCTCGGCGAGCTTGACGAGCCCGAGCAGCGGGTTCGCCAGCCGGTGGTCGAGCTCCACGGTTGCGAGGGGTGCACCGGCCGCGCCGGCGAACGCGTTGTAGACGCCTCGGGCCGACTGCGGCTCGGGGTTGACCAGGTGGAACGCGCGCCCGTCCAGTCCCGGCCGGGTGACCAGGTGCGCCATCGCGGCGGCCACGAAGTCGACCGGCACGATGTTGGTGTCGCCGATGTCCGGGAAGAGCACCGGCACGCTCGGCACCGAGCTCAGTCGGGCGAGCGCGGAGAAGAAGTAGTACGGCCCGTCGACCTTGTCCATCTCGCCGGTCGCCGAGTTGCCGACGACGATCGCCGGGCGGTACACGCGCCACGGCACCAGGTCCTGCGTGCGGACCAGCCGCTCGGACTCGAACTTCGTCCGGTGGTAGGCCGTGACCAGCCGCTGGCCGGCGTCGAACATGTCCTCGGTGAACCGCCCCCGGTAGTCACCGGCGACCGCCGCGGAGGACACGTGGTGCAGGCAGCCGGCCCGGACCGCGGCCGCGAGCTCGATGACGTGCCTGGTCCCGTCCACGTTGGCGGCGATGCTCGCGTCGTCGTCGGCCGCGATGTCGTACAGGGCGGCCAGGTGCACGAGGTGGTCCACCTTGCCGGTGAGCTCCGCGAGCGCGTCCTCGCCGACGCCGAGCCCGGGCGCGCGCACGTCGCCCAGCACCGGTCGGGTCAGCTCGACGTTCGGCCACGAGCGCGCGGCCGCGGCCAGCCTGTCCTGGGAGCGCTCGCGAACGAGCAGCCACACCCGCTCGGTGTCCGGCCGGGCCAGCAGCTCGGCGACGAAGTGCCTGCCGATGAGGCCGGTCGCACCGGTAACCAGATAGGTCGCCATCGCCTGTCCCTTCACCTCGGGTGACGCCGGTGCACAGCATTCCACCGCCGGGCCGCCGACGCCGCACCCGGCGGAAACCGGATGAGAACCGGCACGCGGACGGGCGACCATTGGCAGATGGTGTGGGACGGCGTCGGCGGCAACCGGGTCCGCTGGGCGGAGCTGCCGGACATGGTCCGGAAGTCGATCGAGGTCGCGGTCGGCTCGACCGTGGTCGACGCGGTGAGCCAGCCGGGCGGGTTCTCGCCCGGGCTCGCGGCGCGGCTGCGGCTCGCGGACGGCCGGCGGGTGTTCGCCAAGGCGGTCAGCGGCACGCGGCTCGCGGAGGCGGTGGCCTTCCACCGGCGGGAGGCCGGCGTCGCGGGCCGGCTGCCGGCCGGGGTCACCGCGCCCCGGCTGCTCTGGAGCGGCGGCGGAGACGACTGGGCGGCGCTGGTATTCGAGGACGTCGCCGGGCACACCCCGGCGCTGCCGTGGCGGCCGGCGGACTGGCGGCGGGTGCACGACGCCCTCGTCACGCTGGCCGCCGACCTCACCCCGAGCCCGGTGGACCTCCCGCCGATCGGTCACGACCCCGGCCTGTTCTCCGGCTGGCGCTCGCTAGCCGCCGAACCCGCGCTGGCGGCCGTGCTGGAACCGTGGGCCCGCGACGTCGACCGGCTTGCCGAGCTGGAGGCCGGCTGGCCCGAAGCGGCCGCGGGCGACACGCTCGTGCACTTCGACCTCCGCGCGGACAACATCCTGCTGGCCGGCGAGCGCGTGCTGTTCGTGGACTGGCCGCACGCGGCGGTCGGCGCGCCCTGGGTGGACCTGCTCTGCATGCTGCCCAGCGTGGCCATGCAGGGTGGTCCGGCACCGGCCGACGTCTGGCGGGCCTCGCCGCTCACGGTCCGCGCCGACCCGGCCGCGGTCGACCGCGTCCTGGCCGCGCTCACCGGCTTCTTCGTGCACTCGTCGCTGCTCCCCGCGCCGCCGGGGCTGGTGACCCTGCGGCGATTTCAGCGACTGCAGGGAGAGCAGGCCCTCGCCTGGCTGCGGTCGCGGCTCAGGTGAGCTGCGCGTGCGGCATGGTGCGGTAGGTGTCCAGCACCTCCGGGTCCTGCAGCTTCATCCACTTGATGACCTGGGTGTAGGTCGTGCACACGGTCTGCGTGCGGACGCAGACCTCGCGCATGAACTGCTCGGTCGCCGCGCTGAACGCGCCGCCGGACCAGTCGTTGAAGTGCGTGCCGACGGTCAGCGGCGCACGGTTGGTGTTCAGCGCGGCCTGGTAGGCGGCCCGGTACGTGTCGAGCGTCACCTCGGTGAACTCCTTGTCCCGCGACGGGTCCTCGCGGGCGCCGTTGAGCGCGTACCAGAGGTTGTAGTCGGCCATGATCACCTTCTTGCCGTCCAGCGCGGGCACGCGGACCACCGGGACCGCGAACTCCCAGATGCCGGCGCCGTCGGTGCTGCGCAGGTACGGCCACGCGATGCCGGCGGAGGTGAGGCTGGAGTCGTAGGCGAGGCCGTGCGTGGCGAGCGCGGGCGCGAGCTTGTCGAAGTCGCCCTCCAGGCACGGGATCCTGCTGCCCTCGATCATGCTCTCGTCGACCAGCAGGCCGTGGGTGACCGCGTCGCGGACGAAGTCGAAGAACTGGTCTAGCTCGGCGTTCCACTGCGCGGTCGACCAGTGCCGGCCGCTCGGCTCGTTGCCGGTGCAGAAGTGCCCGTTGTAGTGGGTGCCGATCTCGTGCCCGCGCTCGACGGCGTCGTTGAGGTCGGCGATGCGGGTGTCGACCTCCTGCTGGGAGCCGCCGAAGCTGATCGCCGCGCGCCCGGGCTGGTGCCCCGGCCCGATGTACTCGCCACGCCGGGAGTCGGGCAGCAGGTAGATGCCGGACAGGAAGCCGGTGACGCGCGCGTCGACCTTCTCGGCGATCGGGAGGATCCGGCGCCAGTGGCCGTGCGAGCCAGCGCCGTCGAAGGAGAACAGCACGAACTGGGGCGGCTTCTCGCCCGGGCGCAGCTTGCGCATCCAGTCCGGCGGTCCGGTGGAGCCCTGCGCGGCCGGGGTGTCCTCGTCCTGCCCGGGCGGTTCGACGGTGCCGAGCCCCACCAGGATCGCGAACGTCAGCGCCAGCGCTACGCCGGTGACGATCGGCCCCCAGCGACGCCTCATCGCACCTCCCGACTCTGCTGTCCGTAAAGGTTAGGGAGACTAGTAGGCGGGTTGGGGGACGCCCGGCCGGGGAGCCAATCACTTCTTGGCGTCACCGCTCGCGGTGGTTTCACCCGCACGACGGAGCGGTAGGGGCTACTGTGAGCAAGCGATCTCGGGTGCCGGGTTGCTTGGCAACGTTCTCGCGAAGGCGGGTAAAGTCATCTTTACCCGACCGGGGAACTGGCCGGCATGGTTGGTCGTTGAATCCGGTGCAGGAGCCATCAGGCCCAGGAGGAACAGGTGCGTTCTACCAGTAATCCCGCGTTCCGGAACCTGCCGAGCGGCGGGTTCGGCGGCGGCTACGCGGGCTTCCAGACTCAGCCGCAGGCCAGCACGCCGGGATACGGCGGCTATCAGGCGCCGCCGACCACGGACGAGCGCCCAATGACGGTGGACGACGTGGTCACCAAGACCGCGATGACCATCGGCCTGGTCCTGGTCACCGGCATCATCACGGCGTTCGCGGTGCTGAGCGAGAGCATCAGCCCGTATCCACCGATGATCGGCGGCCTGATCGTCGGCCTCGTCATGGCGCTGATCATCATCTTCAAGCGGACCCCCAACCCCGCGCTCGTGTTGACGTACGCGGCCGCGGAAGGCGTGTTCCTCGGCGCGATCACCGGTGTGTTCGAGGCGTTCTTCCCGGGCATCGCGATCCAGGCGATCCTGGGCACCGCTCTGGTGTTCGTCGTGATGCTGACCCTGTACAAGACCGGCGCGGTGCGGGTGACGCCCAAGCTGACCAAGTGGGTCATCGGTGCGGCCATCTCGGCCGCCGCGATGATGCTGATCAACCTGCTGTTCGGTGGCGCGCTCGGCATCCGGAACGACAGCCCCCTCGGGCTCGTGTTCAGCATCGTGGTGATCGGCATCGCAGCGTTCATGCTGCTGCTCAACTTCGACGAGACGGACCAGATGATCCGTGCCGGCATGCCGGTCAAGTGGGCCTGGTACGCGGCGTTCGGTCTCGTCGTCACCCTGGTCTGGCTCTACCTCGAGATCCTGCGGCTGCTCGCGATGCTGCAGAGCGAGTAAGACTCTTCCCGGAGAAGGGGCGTCCGGCCAACCAAGGCCGGACGCCCCTTCTGTCATGCAGGGGGGAAGTTGGTTGGGAGTAAGGGGATCTGGCTTCGCGAGGGGTTTGGGCGGGTTCTAGACTGGGGCAGGACGCCTTGTGAAGCGCTTCACAACCTAGCTTGTGAATGTTTTCACAAGCTAGACGGCCCGTCAGGTTAGGTGCGCCTAACCACCGGCCGTCGGATGACCACCCCATAGGGTGCCCGGCGAGGGAGCGGGAAAGGACGGCGATGGTGTCAGTACTCGCAGTCAGCACATCTGTAGCACAGAACGCGGAGGTGTCGGCAGGCCTGGGGAGCTATCTGCCGCTGTTCCTGCTCTTCGTTCTCGCGGGGGCCTTCGCGTTGTTCTCCGCGTTGCTCGGACCCCTCCTCGGACCCCGGCGCTACAACAGGGCGAAGTTCGAGGCCTACGAGTGCGGCATCGAACCGTCGCCGCAACCGGTCATCGGCGGCGGACGGGTGCCGATCGCCTACTACCTCACCGCGATGCTGTTCATCCTCTTCGACATCGAGATGGTGTTCCTGTACCCGTTCGCCGTGTCGGCGGACGCGCTCGGTTTCTTCGGGCTGGTGGAGATCGTGCTGTTCATCGCGACGCTCGGCTTCGCGTACGCCTACGTGTGGCGGCGCGGCGGCCTCGACTGGAACTAGGAGGGACGGCATGGGTCTCGAGGAGCGCCTCCCGAACGGAATCCTGTTGGCCAGCCTGGAGAAGCTGGTCAACTGGGGCCGCAAGAACTCGCTGTGGCCGGCCACCTTCGGCCTGGCCTGCTGCGCGATCGAGATGATGACCACCGGCGGCCCGCGCTACGACATCGCGCGCTTCGGCATGGAGCGGTTCAGCGCCACGCCCCGCCAGGCCGACCTGATGATCGTCGCCGGCCGGGTGACCAACAAGATGGCCCCGGTGCTGCGCCAGATCTACGACCAGATGGCCGAGCCCAAGTGGGTGCTCGCCATGGGCGTGTGCGCCTCCTCCGGCGGCATGTTCAACAACTACGCGGTGGTGCAGGGCGTCGACCACGTCGTGCCGGTCGACATGTACCTGCCCGGCTGCCCGCCGCGGCCGGAGATGCTGCTGGACTCGATACTCAAGCTGCACGCCAAGATCCAGGACGAGCCGATCAACGCCCGCCGCGCGGCACTGCGGGCCGAGCGCGGGGACCGCACCCCGATGATCGCCTCCTCCGTGAAGTACGCGAAGAAGTGAACGACATGGCTAGCGACGACAAGCCCGAGAACAGCACGCCGCAGCCCGGCGGCGAGCAGTCCAGCGCCGAGCGGACCAGCGAGGTCGAGCAGCGCCCGGCCGGGGACGCCGCCCGGCCCGCGGCGCCGGCCGAGCCGCTGGTCGCCGGCAAGACGCGTCGCGGCATGTTCAACGTGTCCGGCAGCGGCGATACCTCCGGCTTCGGCGGCCTGCGGCTGCCGGCCCACGTGGCCGCGCCGGCCGAGCGTCCCTACGGCGGCTGGTTCGACGAGTTCACCGACCAGCTGCTGGCCGGCATGCGCGACAAGAAGATCCCGGTCGAAGCGATCCAGCAGGTGACCGTCGACCGCGGAGAGATCACCTACCACGTCCAGCCCGAGCACCTCGTGGCACTGTGCAGGCTGCTGCGTGACGACCCGACGCTGCGCTTCGAGCTCTGCGCCTCGGTGTCCGGAGTGGACTACGGGGTGGACGTCCCGCAGCGGATCCACTCCGTCTACCACCTGACCTCGATGACCTACCGCCGCCGCATCCGGCTGGAGGTGGCCATCGACTGGTCGCCCGAGGACGGCGGCAACCCGCGCTGCCCGTCGGTCGTCGAGGTCTACCCGACCGCCGACTGGCACGAGCGCGAGGCCTGGGACATGTTCGGCATCGTCTACGACGGGCACCCGGCGCTCACCCGGATCCTCATGCCGGACGACTGGGACGGCTACCCGCAGCGCAAGGACTACCCGCTGGGCGGCATCCCCGTGGAGTACAAGGGCGCGGAGATCCCGCCCCCAGACCAGCGGAGGTCCTACTCATGAGAACGGGTCGTCGCGCAACACGGAAGGCGCACGAATCGCGTGGCTGCCAGCCGCGCCTAAGGGGAACGGGACGCAAGCCAGCCACTGGTACGCGCCGAACCGTGTGGTTTCACTCGAAGGTGACCACAAGTGTTAATTCCGGGGAGGCGGAACAGTCGTGACCGACCCGTATGCCACCGAACGCGAGACCACCGAGGGCCGCATCTACACGGTCACCGGTGGGGACTGGGACTCCGCGCTCGACGACGCGGTCAGCGACGAGCGCATCGTCATCAACATGGGCCCGCAGCACCCGTCCACGCACGGAGTGCTGCGGCTGGTGCTCGAGCTGGAGGGCGAGGCCGTCACGCAGGCCCGGTCGGTGATCGGCTACCTGCACACCGGGATCGAGAAGAACTGCGAGTACCGCAACTGGACCCAGGGCGTCACCTTCGTGACGCGCATGGACTACCTCGCCCCGCTGTTCAACGAGGCCGCCTACTGCCTCGGCGTGGAGAAGCTGCTCGGCATCACCGCCCCGCCGCGCGCGCAGGTCATCCGCGTGCTGCTGATGGAGATCAACCGGATCGCCTCGCACCTCGTGGCCATCGCCACCGGCGGTATGGAGCTCGGTGCGCTGACCGGGATGACGTCCGGCTTCCGCGAGCGTGAGGAGTGCCTGCACCTGCTGGAGTTCCTGACCGGCCTGCGGATGAACCACGCGTTCATCCGGCCCGGCGGCCTCGCGCAGGATCTGCCGGAAGGCTACGAGCACGCCGTCGGCGAGTTCGTCAAGACGATGGACAAGCGGCTGCCGGACTACGACAAGCTGCTCACCGGCCAGCCGATCTGGAAGAACCGGCTGATCGGCATCGGCTACCTGCCGCTCGACGCGTGCGTCGCGCTCGGCGTCACCGGCCCGATCCTGCGCTCCGCGGGCCTGCCGTGGGACATGCGCAAGGTCGAGCCCTACCTCGGCTACGAGGACTACGACTTCGAGGTGCCGACCTCGACCGCGGCCGACGCCTACGCGCGCTACCTGCTGCGGGTCGAGGAGATGCACCAGTCGCTGCTGATCATCCGCCAGGCGCTCAAGAGGCTGGAGCCCGGTCCGGTGATGGTCGACGACGGCAAGGTCGCGTGGCCGGCGAAGCTCTCGATCGGCGCGGACGGCATGGGCAACTCGCTCGAGCACGTCCGCAGGATCATGGGCCAGTCGATGGAGGCGCTGATCCACCACTTCAAGCTGGTGACCGAGGGTTTCGCGGTGCCGGCCGGCCAGGTCTACACCGCGGTCGAGTCGCCGCGCGGCGAGCTCGGCTACCACCTGGTGTCCGACGGTGGCACCCGGCCGCTGCGGGTGCACGTCCGCGAGCCCAGCTTCGTGAACCTGCAGTCGATGCCCGCGATGTCGGAGGGCGGCCTGGTCGCCGACGTCATCGCGGCCATCGCCTCGATCGACCCGGTGATGGGAGGGGTTGACCGTTGACCGGTAAGGAAAAGCTGTCCACCGGGGCCACCTACGGAGGGTCCAGCGTCGGCGCGGGGGAGACCCACGTGGCCGCCGGCCCGGACGTCGACGTGGTCGCGGCCTCCGCGGTCACTCCGGCCGAGACCGAGCGGCTGGTCTCCGAAGCGAAGCCGGGGGCGACACCGGACCTGTCGGTGTTCGGCCCGGACATCGAGGCCAAGGCGGCCGAGCTGATCGCCCGCTACCCGGAGTCCCGTTCGGCGCTGCTGCCGATGCTGCACCTCGTCCAGTCGGTCGAGGGGTACGTCAGCCAGGCCGGCATCCAGTTCTGCGCGAACCAGCTCTCGCTGTCCGACGCCGAGGTCAGCGGGGTCGTCACGTTCTACACGATGTACAAGCGCAAGCCGTGCGGCGAGCATCTGGTCAGCGTGTGCACCAACACACTGTGCGCGGTGCTCGGCGCAGATGTGATCTACCGGACGCTGGCCGAGCATCTCGGGGAGGACGGCGAGGCGCTCAAGCACGAGGACACCGCCGGCGCGCCCGGCGAGACCGGCTCGATCACCCTGGAGCACGCCGAGTGCCTCGCGGCCTGCGACCTCGGCCCGGTGTTGCAGGTCAACTACGAGTTCTACGACAACCAGACGCCGGACTCGGCGGTGGCGCTCGTCGACGCGCTGCGCCGCGGCGAGAAGCCCGCACCGACCCGGGGCGCCCCGCTGACCAGCCTGCGTGACGTCTCGCTGCAGCTGGCCGGGTTCTTCCCCGCGGACGAGGCGACCTATCGGTCCGATGTGGACGGTCCGTCGGCAGCGGTGGAGACCCTGCGCGGCGCTCAGCTCGCCGCCGACCGCGGCTGGACCGCCCCGACGATGCCGGAGAAAGCCCCAGCACTCCCGGAGGTCGAGAAGAAATGACAATCGATGTGTCGGCCTCAGGTCGTCGGGCGGCGCGGAGCCCGGGGGACCTCCGTGGCTGCCAACCGCACCCAAGGGGAACGGGACGCAAACCAGCCACAAGTACGTGGTCGACGGGACCGTCATATCCCAACGGAACCAACAGTAGGAATTCCGGGGAGGCGGAACAGTGACCCCGGACCCGGTGACCCCGGTGCTCACCAAGCGCTGGCTCTCGCCGAAGTCGTGGCGGCTCGCGACCTACGAGCGGCTCGAGGGCTACACGGCGCTGCGCACCGCGCTCGCCGGCACCCCGGAGCAGCTGGTCCAGCTGGTCAAGGACTCGGGCCTGCGCGGCCGCGGCGGCGCGGGCTTCCCGGCCGGCGTGAAGTGGTCGTTCATGCCGCCCAACGAGGACAAGCCGCACTACCTGGTGATCAACGCCGACGAGGGCGAGCCGGGGACCTGCAAGGACATCCCGCTGATGATGGCCGACCCGCACTCGCTCATCGAGGGCTGCGTCATCACCGCCTACGCGATGCGCTCGCACCACTGCTTCATCTACGTCCGCGGCGAGGCGCTGCACTGCTTCCGCCGGCTCTACGCGGCGGTGCGCGAGGCCTACGACGCCGGCTACCTGGGCAAGGACATCCTCGGCTCGGGCTTCGACCTGGACATCACCGTGCACGCCGGCGCCGGCGCGTACATCTGCGGCGAGGAGACCGCGCTGCTCGACTCGCTCGAGGGCCGCCGCGGCCAGCCCCGGCTCAAGCCGCCGTTCCCGGCCGCCGCGGGCGTGTACGGCATGCCCACCACGGTCAACAACGTCGAGACGATCGCGAGCGTGCCGTTCATCGTGAACGGCGGTGCGGACTGGTTCCGCACGATGGGCTCCGAGCGCTCGCCCGGCCCGAAGATCTTCTCGATCTCCGGCCACGTCGAGAAGCCCGGCCAGTACGAGGCGCCGCTGGGCACCACGCTGCGCCAGCTGCTCGAGCTCGCCGGCGGCATGAAGGACGGCGTCCCGCTCAAGTTCTGGACCCCGGGCGGCTCCTCCACCCCGCTGTTCACCTCGGAGCACCTCGACGTCCCGCTGGACTTCGAGGGTGCCACGGAGGCCGGCTCGATGCTCGGCACCACCGCGATCATGGTCTTCGACGAGACGGTGTCCGTGCCGTGGGCCGTGATGAAGTGGACCGAGTTCTACGAGCACGAGTCCTGCGGCAAGTGCACGCCGTGCCGGGAGGGCACCTACTGGCTCGCCGGGATCCTGCGGCGGATGGTGGCCGGCCACGGCACCGAGTCCGACATCGAGACGATGCTCGACGTCTGCGACAACGTGCTCGGCCGGTCGTTCTGCGCGCTCGCCGACGGGGCGGTCAGCCCGATCACCAGCGGTATCCAGTACTTCCGGGACGAGTTCCTCGCCCTGTGCGAGCGGAAGGCCGTCTCGGAGAACCCTGCACTCGCGGGAGCTCACTAAATGACTGCGATCGAAGAGAAGCCTGCCGCCGCCGCGGTGCCCGAGGGCCATGTGCTGCTGACCATCGACGGCCAGGAGGTCATCGCGCCCAAGGGTGAGCTGCTGATCCGCACCGCCGAGCGGCTGGGCACGGTCATCCCGCGGTTCTGCGACCACCCGCTGCTCGACCCGGCCGGTGCGTGCCGCCAGTGCCTGGTCGAGGTGGAGATGGGCGGCCGGCCGATGCCCAAGCCGCAGGCGTCGTGCACGATCACGGTCGCCGACGGCATGGTCGTCAAGACGCAGAAGACGTCGCCGGTGGCCGACAAGGCCCAGCAGGGCATCATGGAGATGCTGCTCATCAACCACCCGCTGGACTGCCCGATCTGCGACAAGGGCGGCGAGTGCCCGCTGCAGAACCAGGCGATGTCCAACGGGCGGGCCGACTCCCGGTTCGTGGAGGCGAAGCGAACCTGGCCCAAGCCGATCCCGATCTCCTCTCAGGTGCTGCTGGACCGCGAGCGGTGCGTGAGCTGCGCGCGGTGCACCCGCTTCTCCGACCAGATCGCGGGCGACCCGTTCATCGACCTGTTCGAGCGTGGCTGGCACCAGGAGGTCGCCATCGCGCAGGACAAGCCGTTCCAGTCCTACTTCTCCGGCAACACGATCCAGATCTGCCCGGTCGGCGCGCTCACCAGTGCCGCCTACCGGTTCCGGTCGCGGCCGTTCGACCTGGTGTCCACGCCGAGCATCTGCGAGCACTGCTCGTCGGGCTGCGCGGAGCGCACCGACTGGCGGCGCGGCAAGGTCATGCGCAAGCTCGCCGGCGAGGACCCCGAGGTCAACGAGGAGTGGATCTGCGACAAGGGCCGGTTCGCGTTCCGGTACGTGACCGCGGCCGACCGGATCACCCGGCCGATGGTGCGCGACGCCAAGACCGGTGAGCTGGTCGAGACCTCCTGGACCGACGCGCTGCGGGTCGCCGCTGAGGGCCTGACCAGGGCGCGGGACGGCAAGGGCGTCGGCGTGCTGCCCGGCGGCCGGCTGACGGTGGAGGACGCCTACGCCTACGCGAAGTTCGCCCGGATGGCGTTGCGCACCAACGACATCGACTTCCGGGCCCGCCCGCACTCGGCCGAGGAGCTGGACTTCCTCGGGTCCACCGTGGTCGGCGCGACGCCGGAGACCGGCGTGACGTTCCGGGCCATCGAGGCGGCGCCCGCGGTGCTGTGCGTCGCGCTGGAACCGGAGGAGGAGGCGCCGATCGTCTTCCTGCGGCTGCGCAAGGCCGCCCGCAAGGGCCGGACCAAGGTGTTCCACATCGGACAGTGGACGAGCCCGTCGGTGGCGAAGACGATCCGGCCGCACGGACCGGACAAGCCCGCCGCCGGCTCACTGCTGGCCTGCCCGCCCGGTGGCGAGGCCGCCGCGGTCGAGGGCCTGCCGAGCCACGCGCCGGACGTCGCCGACGCGCTCGGCGGCGCGGGTGCGGTCATCCTGGTCGGCGAGCGGGCCGCGCAGGTGCCCGGTCTGTACACCGCGATCGTGAAGCTGGCCGAGACCACCGGCGCGCGCGTCGCGTGGATCCCGCGCCGGGCGGGCGAGCGGGGCGCGCTGGACGCCGGCGCGGTTCCGACGTTGCTGCCCGGCGGCCGGCTGGTCAGCGACACGAAGTCCCGCCTGGAGGTCGAGAGGACCTGGGGCATGCAGGCCGGCACGCTGCCCGGCCGCCGCGGCCGGGACACGAACGGGATCCTCGAGGCCGCGACCGCCCGCAAGCTCGACGGCCTGGTGGTCGGCGGCGTGCAGCTCGAGGACCTGCCCGACCCGGCACTCGCCGAGCAGGCCCTGGCCGAGGTGGGCTTCGTGGTCAGCCTGGAGCTGCGGGCGAGCGCGGTCACCGAGCGCGCCGACGTCGTGCTCCCGGTGGCGCCCGCGGTGGACAAGTCGGGCAGCTACCTCAACTGGGAGGGCCGCCGCCGCGACTTCGGCACCACGCTGGAGGGCACGGGCGCGCTGTCCGACTGCCGCGTCCTCGACACCCTGGGCGTCGAGATGGACATCGACCTGTTCACCCAGACCCCGCGGGCCGCGGCCGCGGACCTCGCCCGGCTGCCCGCGGTGCTGCGCGCCGCGCCGCCACCAGCCGAGGTAGCCGCCGACGTGCCCACCCCCGAGGACGGGCAGGCGCTGCTCGCGACCTGGCGGCAGCTGCTGGACAACGGCTCGCTGCAGTCCGACGAGCCGCACCTGGCCGGCACCGTCCGCACCACCGTGGCCCGGCTCTCGCCGGCCACCGCCGAGCGGATCGGCCTCAACGGCACCGTGACCGTCAAGACCGAACGCGGTTCGATCACCCTGCCGGCCGAGCACGCGGACCTGCCCGACGAGGTCGTCTGGCTGCCCGCGAACTCGGGTCCGTCGACCGTCGCGCGCACGCTCGGCGCGGGCCACGGCGAAGTCGTCACGGTTGAGGCGGGAGAAGAAGGGTGATGATCTCCCTCATGTCAGAGCCGCGTGCTGCCCAACCGCACCTAAGGGGAACGGGACGCAAACCGGCCACAAGTACGTGGTCAAGGGAAACATCAGATCCCAACGGAACCAACCGTAAAAATTCCGGGGAGGCGGAACTGTGACCAGGGCCGAGCTTCTCGCCGATGACCCGCTCTGGCTGATCCTGATCAAGGTCGTCGTCCTGCTGCTGATCGGGCCGATCATGACGATCTTCCTGATCATCTGGGAGCGCAAGGCGATCGGCCGGATGCAGCAGCGGCCCGGCCCGAACCGGGTCGGGCCCGGCGGCTACCTCCAGTCCATCGCGGACGCGATCAAGCTGCCGTTCAAGGAGCAGATCATCCCGGCGAGCGCGGACCGGAAGATCTACTTCCTCGCGCCGGTCATCGTGGTGATCCCGGCGATCGTCGCGTTCTCGGTGATGCCGTTCGGCCCGCAGGTGTCGATCTTCGGCGAGCAGACCGTGCTCCAGCTGGTCGACCTGCCGGTCGGCGTGCTGCTGGTGCTGGCCTGCTCCTCGCTCGGCGTGTACGGCATCGTGCTCGCCGGCTGGTCGTCCGGCTCGCCCTACCCACTGCTCGGCGGACTGCGCTCGGCCGCGCAGATGATCTCCTACGAGATCGCGATCGGCATGTCGATCGTCGGTGTGGTGCTCTACGCGCAGTCTCTGTCCACAGGGGACATAGTCCAGGCGCAGCAGAGCGGCTGGTACTTCTACCTGCTGATACCGAGCTTCCTGATCTTCCTCGTGTCCATGGTCGGCGAGACCAACCGTGCCCCGTTCGACCTGCCGGAGGCGGAGTCCGAGCTGGTCGGCGGGTTCCACACCGAGTACAGCTCGATGAAGTTCGCGCTGTTCTTCCTCGCCGAGTACGTGAACATGGTGATCGTCTGCTCGTTCGCGACGACGCTGTTCCTCGGCGGATACATGGCGCCGTGGCCGATCTCGCTGATCGGCGACAACTACTTCAACAGCGGCTGGTGGCCGATCCTCTGGTTCTTCGCCAAGACCTTCCTGCTGCTGTTCGGCTTCATCTGGCTGCGCGCCACGCTGCCCCGGTTCCGCTACGACCAGTTCATGAAGATCGGCTGGAAGGTCCTGGTGCCGGCCAACCTCGTGTGGATCGTGCTGATCACGGGCCTGCGGACGCTGCGTGGCGAGAGCGAGGTGTCCACCGGTCAGATCCTCACCTACGGCGGCATCGTGCTGCTCGTGATCGTCGCGCTGGGCTTCGTGTTCGACCGGGGCGGCCGCGTCGAGGAGGACACCGACCAGGTGCCGATCACCGGCGGCGGCCACCCGGTCCCGCCGATCGACCTCGAGATACCGAAGCCGTCCAAGCGCCGGGCGGTTCGCGGCCGGTCGGCCGATGGTCGTCGCCGGCGGCGACCGGCCACCGTCGGCGGCGGCCAGGATGCCGAGAAGGAGTCAGACGATGGGGATCTTTGATCCGTTCAAGGGCTTCGGCGTCACCTTCTCGACCATGTTCAGGAAGGTGGCCACCGAGGAGTACCCGGAGGCCGGCGCGCCCGCCGCGCCCCGCTACCACGGACGCCACCAGCTCAATCGGCACCCGGACGGGCTGGAGAAGTGCGTCGGCTGCGAGCTGTGCGCCTGGGCCTGCCCGGCCGACGCGATCTTCGTGGAGGGCGCGGACAACACCGAGGAGGCGCGCTACTCGCCCGGTGAGCGCTACGGCAAGGACTACCAGATCAACTACCTGCGGTGCATCGGCTGCGGCCTGTGCATCGAGGCGTGCCCGACCCGGTCGCTGACGATGATCAACGACTACGAGATCGCCGACGACAACCGGCAGGACCTGATCTACACCAAGGAGGACCTGCTCGCCCCGCTGCTGAAGGGGATGGAGCAGCCGCCGCACCCGATGCGCCTCGGCGACTCCGAGCAGGACTACTACGTCGACTCGACGCGCCTGGCCCGCAAGTGGGGCTACCCCGACCCGGTGAAGGGGGAGACCAAGTGAGCCACCCCGTCCCCCCGCCCCCCAATGCCCGGAAGGCGTCCTTCCCGGCACTGGGCGTCCGGAAGGCGTCCTTCCTGGCATTGCCGGCCGACCCGGTGAAGGGGGAGGTCAAGTGAGCACGACGATGGTGCTCGCCCAGGGCGTGGAGAACGCCATGTCCACGGGCGAGTCGATCTCGTTCTGGGTACTCGGGCCGCTGTCCCTGCTCGGAGGACTGGGGATGATCTTCGCGCGGAACGCGGTGCACTCGGCGCTGTTCCTGGTGCTCACGATGCTCTCGCTCGGGATCATGTACATGGTTCAGCAGGCGCCGTTCCTCGGCTTCGTGCAGATCATCGTGTACACGGGCGCGATCATGATGCTGTTCCTGTTCGTGCTGATGCTGGTCGGCCGGGACTCGTCGGACTCGGTGGTCGAGGTGCTGCGCGGGCAGCGGTTCACCGCGACCGTGCTCGGGGTCGGCCTCGCCGGCATCGTGGTCGCCGCGGTGGCCCGGTCGCTCACCGACGTCACGCCGGTCGGCCTGGCGGGGGAGCAGGCCAACGGGGGCAACGGGAACGTGGAGAACCTCGGCCGGTCGATCTTCACCGACTGGCTGTACCCGTTCGAGCTGACCTCGGCACTGCTGATCACGGCGGCCGTCGGCGGGATGGTGCTGGGCTACGTCGACCGGCACACCCGCGGCCGCAAGACCCAGCGCGAGCTCGTCATCGCCCGCTTCCGCGGCGAGCACGACCGCCCGTCGCCGCTGCCCGGCCCGGGTGTGTTCGCCACCTCCAGCTCGGTCGCCACGCCGGCGCTGCTGCCCGACGGCTCCGTCGCGCCGGAGTCGCTGTCCCGGCTGATCGACTCGGCCGCCGCGGAGGAGTTCGGCGAGGAGCGCAAGGCCGTCGCCGGAAGCGCGCACGCACCGGAGGGCCGCGCTCTCAATCCGTCGTCGTCCACACACGAAGGCGAGTCCTCATGAGCCCGACCGTCTACCTGCTGCTCTCCGCGCTGCTGTTCACCGTGGGTGCGGTCGGCGTCCTGGTGCGGCGCAACGCCATCGTGGTGTTCATGTGCATCGAGCTGATGCTGAACGCGGTGAACCTGTCGCTGGTGACGTTCTCGCGGATCAACGGCTCGCTCGACGGTCAGATCATGGCGTTCTTCGTAATGGTGGTGGCCGCCGCGGAGGTCGTGGTCGGCCTCGCGATCATCATGGCTATCTTCCGTACCCGGCGCTCGGCCTCGGTCGACGACTCCAACCTGCTGAAGTACTGAGGGGAAGGCCGTGACTGCAACACACCTGGCGGCACAGCAGGTCGCCGAGGTCACCGAGGCGAGCGGTCTCGCGGGCTCGGCGTGGCTGCTGATCCTGTTCCCGGTGATCGGCGCCGTGGTCCTGCTGCTCGGCGGCAAGGCCACCGACGCCTGGGGCCACCTGCTCGGCTGCCTGACGGTCGTCGCGTCGTTCGGGTACGGCCTGATGCTGTTCCTCTCCTCGACCGGCACGGCGGAGGGCGAGCGGGTCCAGAACGTCTCGCTGTTCGAGTGGATCCCGGTCGAACAGCTCCAGGTCGAGTTCGGGCTGCGGATCGACCCGCTGTCGATCAGCTTCGTGCTGCTGATCACCGGGGTCGGCGCGCTGATCCACATCTACTCGATCGGCTACATGGCCGAGGACCCGGACCGCCGGCGCTTCTTCGGGTACTTCAACCTGTTCGTCGCCGCGATGCTGATCCTGGTGCTGGGCAACGGGTTCGTGACCCTCTACCTCGGCTGGGAGGGCGTGGGCCTCGCGTCGTACCTGCTCATCGGCTGGTACACGAACCGCCCGTCCGCGGCGACCGCGGCCAAGAAGGCGTTCCTGATGAACCGGGTCGGCGACGTCGGCCTGGCGCTGGCGATCTTCATCATGTTCGCCGAGCTTGGCACCACGCAGTACACCGAGGTGTTCGCGAACCTCGACCAGCTCTCGTCCGGCACGATCACCGCGCTGACGCTGCTGCTCCTGCTCGGCGCGTGCGGCAAGTCCGGCCAGTTCCCGCTGCAGGCGTGGTTGCCCGACGCGATGGAGGGCCCGACCCCGGTCTCCGCCCTGATCCACGCCGCGACCATGGTCACCGCCGGCGTCTACCTGGTGGCCCGGGCGAACCCGATCTACATGCAGAGCGCGGACGGCCGGCTCGTGGTCGTCATCATCGGCGCGGTGACGCTGATGGTCGGGGCGATCATCGGGTGCGCCTACGACGACATCAAGAAAGTCCTCGCGTATTCCACGGTCAGCCAGATCGGCTACATGATGCTCGCCGTCGGACTCGGCCCGTTCGGGTTCGCGCTGGGCATCATGCACCTGCTCACGCACGGCTTCTTCAAGGCCGGGCTGTTCCTCGGCGCCGGTTCGGTCATGCATGCCATGAACGACGAGGTCGACATGCGCCGCTACGGCGGGCTGGCGCGGCTCATGCCGGTCACGTTCGCCACGTTCGGTCTCGGCTACCTCGCGCTGATCGGCATCCCGCCGTTCTCCGGCTTCTTCTCCAAGGACGCGATCATCGAGGCCGCGTTCGGCGAAGAGGGCTGGCGCGGCTGGGTGTTCGGCGGCGCGGCACTGCTCGCCGCCGGGCTGACCGCGTTCTACATGACCCGGCTGATGCTGATGACGTTCTTCGGCAAGCAGCGGTGGAAGGAGCGCAAGTCGGAGGACGGCCGCGACTTCCACCCGCACGAGTCGCCCGCGGTGATGACCGTGCCGATGATCCTGCTGGCGGTCGGCTCGATCGGTGCCGGCTGGTTCTTCGCGAGCGGCGACCTGCTGGCCGAGTGGCTCTCGCCGTCGCTGGGCACGCTCGAGGAGGTCGAGCACACGGTCATCGATCATTCGCTGATCCCGTGGCTGACCGTCGGCCTGTCGGTGCTCGGCGTGCTGATCGCGTGGCTGGCCGTCGGCCGCCGGGACGTGCCGGTGACCAAGCCGGAGCCGGTGAGCTTCCCGGTCCGCGCGGCACGCAAGGACCTGTACGGCAACGCGCTCAACGAGGCGCTGGTGGCCCGGCCGGGCACCTGGCTCGCGCGCGCACTGGTCTATGTGGACAACAAGGGAGTTGACGGACTGGTGAACGGCATCGCCGCCGCGCTCGGCGGCAGCTCCGGCCGATTGCGCAGGCTGCAGACCGGGTTCGTGCGCTCCTACGCCGCGACCATGCTCGGCGGCTCGATCCTGGTGCTGATCGCATTCCTGGCGGTGAGGTACGCATGAGCGGCCCGCCTCCCCGGAATTTTTACTGTTGGTTCCGTTGGGATATGAGGTTCCCGTTGGCCACGTACTTGTGGCTGGTTAGCGTCCCGTTCCCCTTGGGTGCGGTTGGGAAGCACTCGACTCTTACACAGGGGGCGATGGCATGACCTCCACATCCGGCGCGGCGCTGCTTGTCGCGTTGCTGGTGATCCCGCTCGTCGGCGCGCTCGTCGTCATGTTCCTGCGGGACAACGACAAGCTCGCCAAGCAGACCGCGCTCGGCTTCTCGCTCGTCGAGTTCGCCGTCGCGGTGGCGGCCTGGATCTCGTACGACCCGGACGGTACGCGGCTGCAGCAGTCCTTCTCGATCGACTGGATCCCGGCGTTCGGCGTGCACCTGTCGTTCGGCATGGACGGCATCGCGCTCGTGATGGTCGCGGTGATCGGCCTGCTGGTGCCGCTGGTGATCGGCGCGGGCTGGACGGAGAAGCTGCCGGCCGAGCGCAGCGCGGGCGGCTTCCTGTCGCTGATCCTGCTGCAGCAGGCGCTCACGATCGGCGTGTTCGCCGCGACCGACGTGTTCCTGTTCTACGTGCTGTTCGAGGTCATGCTGATCCCGATGTACTTCCTGATCGGGAACTACGGCGGGCCGCGCCGGCAGTACGCGGCGGTGAAGTTCTTCCTGTACTCCTTCCTCGGCGGCCTGATCATGCTGGCGTCGGCCATCGGCGCCTACTCGATGGCCTCCGACGAGCTGGGGTCCGGCACGTTCGACTGGGCCACGCTGGTACAGGTCGTCAGCAACGCGCCGCTGGAGAACCAGATCTGGATCTTCCTCGGCTTCTTCCTCGCGTTCGCGGTGAAGGCGCCGCTGGTGCCGCTGCACACCTGGCTGCCGGACTCGGCCGCGGAGGCGCCGATCGGCGTGGCCGTGCTGCTGGTCGGCGTCCTGGACAAGGTCGGCACGTTCGGCTTCCTGCGCTACCTGCTGCCGATGACCCCGGACGCGAGCAGGACGCTCGCGCCACTGGTGCTCGTGATGGGCGTGGCCGGCATCCTCTACGGCGCGCTGCTCGCGACGATGCAGCGGGACATGAAGCGGTTCATCGCGTACGTGTCGATCGCGCACTTCGGGTTCATCGCGGTCGGCATCTTCGCGTTCACGGCGCAGTCCGAGGTCGGCGCGGTGACCTACATGCTCAACCACTCGATCGCGACCGGCATGCTGATCCTGGTGATCGGCATGGTCATCGCGCGCGGCGGCTCCACGCTGATCGCGGACTACGGCGGCATGGCCAAGCTGACCCCGCTGCTCGCCGGCACGTTCATGGTGGCCGCCCTCGCGACCCTGTCGCTGCCCGGCACCGGCTCGTTCATCAGCGAGTTCCTCGTGCTGGCCGGGTCCTACGGCCCCGAGCCGGTCTACACGATCCTCGCCACGATCGGCATGATCCTCGCGGCGATGTACGTGTTGTGGCTCTACCAGCGGGTGTTCCACGGTCCGGTGCGCGGCAACGCCCTGATCGACGTGGCGGGCGGCCCGGGCACGGTGGTCGCGCCCGAGGTCGGCGCGCGCAAGGCGATCCGCGACCTGGGCGGCCGGGAGAAGCTGGTGCTCGCCCCGCTGGTGGCGCTGGTCGTGGGCATCGGGATCTACCCCGCGCCGGTGCTCGACGTGATCACCCCGACCGTCCAGTCCACTCTGGACGCCGTCGGTGTTTCGGACAGTGGTTCGGACGGAGGCAACTGAGTTGTCCGCACTCGTTTCCGTGGTCTCTGTTGCCCAGGAGGGTAAGGAGACACTCGCGCCGATCAGCTACCCGGCGATCATGCCGATGTTGATCATCCTCGGCGCGGCGTGCCTCGGCGTGCTGCTCGAGGCGTTCCTGCCGCGCCATCAGCGCTGGCAGGCGCAGGTCGCCCTGACCCTGCTGGCGCTCGCCGGCGCCGGCCTCGCCCTCGTGGTCTACGTCACCGACGCCCCGGCGGAGGGCGTGGTGACGCTGTCCAACACGATCGCGGTCGACCGCCCGGCGCTGTTCCTGTGGGGCACGCTGCTGGCGCTCGCACTCGGCGCCGTGCTGATGATCGCGGACCGGTCGGTGGAGCCGGGTGGCGCGTTCGTGGCGCAGGCGGCGATCCGGCCGGGGACCGTGCAGGACCGCGAGCAGCGGCTCGGCGCGCAGCCCCACCGCCGGGACGCCGCGCGGTACCAGATGCAGACCGAGGTCTTCCCGCTGACGCTGTTCGCGCTCGGCGGCATGATGGTCTTCTGCTCGGCGAACGACCTGCTGACCATGTTCGTGGCGCTCGAGGTGCTGAGCCTGCCGCTGTACCTGCTGTGCGGCCTGGCGCGGCGGCGACGGCTGCTGTCCCAGGAGGCGGCGGTCAAGTACTTCCTGCTCGGCGCGTTCGCGTCGGCGTTCTTCCTGTACGGGCTGGCGCTGCTGTACGGCTACGCGGGCTCGGTGCGCCTGGCGGACATCGCGAACGCCGCGGCCGGCACGGACCGCTCGGACACGCTGCTGTTCGGCGGGATGGCGCTGCTCGTGGTCGGCCTGCTGTTCAAGGGCTCGGTGGGTCCGTTCCACGCGTGGACCCCGGACGTCTACCAGGGCGCGCCGACGCCGATCACGGCGTTCATGGCCGCGTGCACGAAGGTCGCGGCGTTCGGTGGGATCCTGCGGGTGCTCTCGGTCGGCCTGGAGTCGACGCAGTGGGAGTGGCGCGGCGTGCTGTGGGGCGTGGCGATCGTGTCGATGGTCATCGGGGCGGTGCTGGGCCTCACGCAGACCGACATCAAGCGGATGATCGCGTACTCGTCGATCGCGCACGCCGGCTTCCTGCTGATCGGCGCGATCGTGCTGACGCCCGACGGCCTGTCCTCGACGCTGTTCTACCTGCTGGCGTACGGCTTCACGACGATCGCCACGTTCGGCGTGATCTCCCTGGTCCGCGACGCCGACGGCGAGGCGACGCACCTGTCGCAGTGGGCGGGCCTGGCGAAGCGGTCGCCGCTGGTGGCCGGCGTGTTCACGTTCCTGCTGCTCGCCCTGGCCGGCATTCCGCTGACGTCCGGGTTCATCGGCAAGTTCGTGGTGTTCTCGGCGGCGCTGTCGGACGGCATGGCCCCGCTGGTGGTCGTGGCGCTCGTCGCGTCCGCGGTGGCGGCGTTCTTCTACCTGCGGGTGATCGTGCTGATGTACTTCAGCGAGCCGGCCCCCGACGGCCCGTCGGTGACGGTGCCGGGCGCGTTCACGACGGCCGCCATCACGCTGGGCGTCGTGGTCACGCTGCTGCTGGGCCTGATCCCCGCGTTCGCCCTCGACTGGGCCAACGCCGGCACCTTCGCCCTCCAGTAACCCGCGAGTCCAACGCTCCGGACCCGCGAGTCCAACGCTCCGGACCCGCGAGTCCTCCGTTCGGACCCACGGGTCTCGTTGTACGACGGGCGGGTCCGGCCAGCCGTGGTGAGTCCGGCCACCCGCGCGTGACTTCGTGACCTACCCGAATCCCCCGGACATTAGGCTGTGACGAGGATTCGAGGTGGGGAGCGATGCCGACGTGACAGCCGACCGAGCCGCGCCGCGGCTACCCGCTTCGCTCGGGCTGGACCGGGCCGACCCGGCCCTCGTCGAGTCCGTGGGCGGCGGCCTGGTCAAGGTGGAGGACCTCCTGCGCACGACCGTGCGCAGCGACATCGACTTCGTCGACGAGGCCGCGACCCACCTCGTCCGGGCCGGCGGCAAGCGCTTCCGCCCGCTGTTCACCCTGCTCTCCGCCGCGGTCTCCGGCGAGATCACCGACGACGTGGTCACCGCCGCGGCCGCCGTGGAGCTGGTCCACCTCGCCACGCTCTACCACGACGACGTCATGGACGAGGCCACCATGCGCCGCGGCGAGGAGAGCGTCAACGCGCGCTGGGACAACACGATCGCCATCCTCACCGGCGACTTCCTCTTCGCCCACGCGTCCGGCCTCGTGGCCGACCTCGGCACGCAGGCCGCGCGCATCATCGCCGAGACCATGCGCGAGCTCGTCACCGGCCAGATGCGGGAGACCGTCGGCCCGCTCCCGGCCGACGACCCCGTCGTGCACTACCTCGCCGTCATCGCGCAGAAGACCGGCTCGCTCATCGCCACCGCCGGGCGCTACGGCGGCATGTTCTCCGGGGCGCCGGCCGCGCACGTCGAGGCCCTGCACCGCTTCGGGGACCTGATCGGCACCGCCTTCCAGATCTCCGACGACATCATCGACATCGCGTCACCGGCGGACGAGTCCGGCAAGACCCCGGGCACCGACCTCCGCGAGGGCGTCCTCACCCTGCCGATGCTCTACGCGCTGTCACCGGAATACACCGGCGGCGAGCCCGGCCCGCGGCTGCGCGAGCTGCTGGCCGCGCCGGTCACCGACGACGACCTGGTCGACGAGGCGTTGACGCTGTTGCGGAAGTCTCCCGGACTCGAGCAGGCGGTCCGCACGCTGTCCGAGTACGCCGACCGGGCCCGCGCCGAGCTCGCCGACCTTCCCGAATGTCCGGCGCGAGAGGCACTGGACATGCTGGCTCACTACGTGGTAGCCCGTACCCGGTGAGCCACGCGTCCGTGGTCACACAGCGTGTCGCGAGCACGGAAACGACCGTCTGGTGCTGGCCGCAACACCGACCGCAGTAGCCTGAGCACCGCTTGCAGCGTCGCGGCGGCGCGCGGAGGGAGTAAAACCCATGCCGATCTTTGGGCAGGTCTGGTTGTGGAGTTCGCTGGCCTTCCTGCTCGGAGCCATTCTCTGCTGGGCCCTGGTCGCCCTCCCGGCCCGCAGAAGGGTCGGTGAGCTCGAGGAGGAGCTGGACTCGCGGCCCCACCGGTCGCCGACCCCCGAGCACCACACCTCCCGCCGCCGTCGGCTGCTCGACGACGGCTACGGCGAGGACGAGCACGAGGGCAGACACGAGGGCAGACACGAGGGCGACCGGTACGAGGACGACCGGCGACCGCGGGTGCCCGACCTGCCGGAGGGGCCACCCGAGCCGCTCACCCGCGCGTACGCGTTGCCCACCCGGCAACCGGGTGCGAACGTCCGGCCGTCCGGCATCGTCTCCGCGCTCGACGACGCGCCGTCAGCGCGGCCGGAGACCGACCCGGCCGGCACCGAGCTCGCCGACGGCCCGGGCGCGACCACGCAGTACATCAACGTGGGATCGGGCTCCCTCGGTGACGCGGAGGCGCCGCCGGAGATGCCGCGCCAGCCCGAGGGCCGCGGCTGGTTCGACGACGACGAGGAGTCCGGCTCCTCAGAGCCCCTCGAGGCCATCGGCCGGCTGCTCGCGCGCGAACGGGCCGAGATCGACGGGCGCCTCGTCGACGACGAGGCCGACGCCGAGCCCGAACCCGCTGGCGGCGGCACGATCTTCACCCAGCACACCCACCCGATCCCGGGCGAGGTGATCCGGCGGCTCGACGAGGCGGGCCAGGCCGACACGCCGTCCGACGAGCCGGCGGACGCGCTCGTGGACGACCTCGCGGACGGCGACACCCACACCGACACCGCGGGCCGGGCGGAGCAGACGATCGCGCCCACGCCGGCCGCCACGCCGAGCGAGGCGGAGACACAGATTCAGGAGGCTGTGGGGGTAACCTCCGAGCCGAAGCCGGAAGCCGAGCCGAGAGGAATGGCTCCGGCCCACGGTGCGCACGACCAGACCGAGGTCATGCCGGTGCACACCACCGAGTCGCCGACCGAGGTGGTGTCCGCGAGCGGACTGCGTTCCGGCGCCGACAGGAGCCGACTAGGGACCGACGAGCCGAAGATCATGCCTGGTGTGACCGTCCGCGCCGATCCGAGCGAGAATCCCTTACCGAAGCGTGTGCCGGGCAAGCCCCGGGGCCACACGCCGTTCGGTGTCGAGACATCCGACCCGCCGCCGGCCGCCGCCGGCGAGTCGGGCGAAGGCGACGTCACCCGGGCACTGTTCGAGCCCGTCGTGGCGGCCGAGGACTCGCCCGTCGTGCCGCCGCCGCACCGCGTGCGGGGTGAGGGCAACGGCCGCGGGCCGTTCGGCCCCGGCTCGGCCATGCCGCTGCCCGGCGGCGCGTCGCCGTCGCCGGAGTTCACGATCAAGGCAAGCGTGAGCGCGTTGCGGTACTGCACGCCCGAGTCGCCGCAGTTCGGCCGTACCGTGGCCGAGGTGTGGTTCAAGACGCCGGCCGACGCCGAGCGGGTCGGCTTCCGCCCCGTCGGCTGAGAGAGCGACGCCGGAAAAAGTGACGATCACCTGTGCCCTATTGTTCTCGCCACATCGGTGATCGTGACCCATCCGCCGTTCGCTAGGAGGCAGGCGCCGTGAAGTGGTTCACCCGGCTGTTCGGCAAGATCAAGTCGTCCTTGATGGGGGACACCGCGACCACCACGGACGCGACACCCGCCCCGGATCCGGCGAAGGTCGAGATGACCGAACCCGCGCCCGCCGAGCCGGCGAAGACCGAGGCACCGGCCGAGTCCGCGAAGGTCGAGGAGCCGGCCGAGACCAGCAGCGAGGAGCCGGCGGCGTCATCCGACAGTGCGGCGACCACATCCACCGACGACGCGCCGGCTGACACCTCGACCGCCACGTCTGCCGACGAGGCCCTGGCCGACCCTGCTGACACCTCGCCCGCCGAGGAGGAGCCGGCCGACCCCGCGATCAACACGCTGGACCGCGAGCACGAGGCGGCCAAGCTGCCGGAGTCCCCGGCCGCGGAGGAGACGCCCGCCGCCGAGGACACCACGGCCGCCGACGACACCCCGGCCGCCGAGTCGGCCGTCGCGGAGGTCGTCGACGCGCCCGCGGCCGGCGAGGAGGGCCCGTTCGGACCCGGCTCCGCCAAGCCGCTGCCCGGCGGTGCCGCCCCCGGCGAGGAGTTCACCGTGAAGGGCAAGCGCTCCTCGAAGCTGTTCCACACCGCGGAGTCGCCGTACTTCGGCCGCACGAAGGCCGATGTCTGGTTCAAGACGCCGGCCGACGCCGAGAACGCCGGCTTCGCCGCCTGGAACCACAAGAAGAAGGCCGCTGCCAAGTAGCACAAGACAGAAAGGCGACAGCCCAGCAACGCCGGGCGGTCGCCTTCTTCGTAGCTAGCGCTCAGCTCACCGTCCAGGTGTCGTTGCCGTTGAGCAAGGCTTGCAGGTTCGGTGGTTTCGTGTCCGCGGCGTGGGTGACCTGGGTGCGCGCGGCGTCGTCGTAGGTGGGCCGGCTGATGGAGCGGTAGATGCCGGTGACCGCGTGCCCCAGATCCTGTGTCGAGAGCCGCGACAGCGCGAAGGCGTAGGACGGGTCGTCCAGGGTGGCGTCGTGCACGACGATCTCGCTGCGGTCGATGTCGGCGGTCTTGGTGACCTCCAGCCCGTAGTCGGTGCGCACCACCGCGTGGTCCCCGTCGGCACCGAACACGATGGGTTCGCCGTGTGTGAGTGGGATCAGCCGTTGTTCCTTCTGGCCGGGTTCCTTGAGCACGTCGAAGGCGCCGTCGTTGAAGATCGGGCAGTTCTGGTAGATCTCCACCAACGCCGACCCGCGGTGCGCCGCCGCCGCGGACAGGATCTCGGTCAACTGCGCGCGATCGTTGTCCAACGTGCGCGCCACAAACGTGGCTTCCGCACCCAAGGCCAACGACAGCGGGTTGAACGGGTGGTCCAGCGACCCCATCGGCGTGGACTTGGTCAGTTTCCCCTCTTCCGACGTGGGGGAGTACTGGCCCTTGGTCAACCCGTAGATCCGGTTGTTGAACAGCAGGATCTTCAGGTTCACGTTCCGCCGCAACGCGTGGATCAGGTGGTTCCCGCCGATCGAGAGCGCGTCCCCGTCGCCGGTCACGACCCAGACGGACAGGTCCGGGCGGGTCACCGCGAGACCGGTCGCGATCGCCGGAGCCCGACCATGGATGGAGTGCATCCCGTAGGTGTTCATGTAGTACGGGAACCGAGACGCACACCCGATCCCGGAGATGAACACGATGTTCTCCCGCCGCAACCCCAGCTTGGGCAGGAAGGCTTGCATCGCGTTCAGCACCACATAGTCACCACAGCCCGGACACCACCGCACCTCCTGATCCGACTTGAACTCCTTCGCCTTCTGCGGCTCGTCGGTGGTGGGCACGTGGGCCAGCCCGCCCAGCTCGGGTAGCCCGAGGTCCACGGCGGTCATGCTGGAACTCCTTCCAACTTGTTCAGCTGCTCGGTGAGCACGTGCTGTAGCTCCTCGGCCTTGAACGGCAGGCCCGCGACCTTGTTGTAGGACACGGCATCCACGAGGAACCTGCCGCGGATCAACAGCGCGAGCTGCCCCAGGTTCATCTCCGGAACCACCACGCGGTCGTAGGAGCGCAGCACCTCGCCGAGGTTGGCGGGGAACGGGTTCAGGTGCCGCAGGTGCGCCTGCGCGACCCGCAGGCCCTGGCCGCGGACCCGTCGGCACGCGGCGCCGATCGGGCCGTACGTCGAGCCCCAGCCCAGCACGAGCAGCCGCGCGTCGCCGGTCGGGTCGTCGACGGTCAGGTCGGGCACGTCGATGCCGTCCACCTTCGCCTGGCGGAGCCGGACCATGCGGTCGTGGTTGTCGGGGTCGTAGGAGATGTCGCCCTTGCCGTCGGCCTTCTCCAGCCCGCCGATGCGGTGTTGCAGGCCCGGTGTGCCGGGGATGGCCCACTCGCGGGCCAGCGTCTCGGTGTCGCGGACGTACGGCCAGTGTTCGTCGCTGCCGTCGAGCGCGTTGGGCTCGGTGGCGAAGGTGACCCGCAGGTCTGGCAGGTCCTCGACGTTGGGGATCAGCCAGGGCTCCGAGCCGGTCGCGATCGCGCCGTCGGAGAGCAGCAGCACCGGGGTCCGGTACTTCAGCGCGATCCGGGTCGCGTCGAGGGCGGCGTCGAAGCAGTCACCCGGCGACCGCGGCGCCACGATCGGCACCGGCGACTCGCTGTTGCGGCCGAACATCGCCTGCAACAGGTCCGCCTGCTCGGTCTTCGTCGGCAGCCCGGTCGACGGACCACCACGCTGCACGTCGATCACCACCAACGGCAGTTCCGACATCACCGCGAGCCCGATCGTCTCCGACTTCAGCGCGATACCCGGGCCGGACGTCGTGGTGACGCCCAGCGAACCGCCGTAGGCCGCGCCGAGAGCGGCGCCGACACCGGCGATCTCGTCCTCGGCCTGCATCGTGGTGATGTTGAAGTTCTTGTGCCGGGACAGCTCGTGCAGGATGTCCGACGCCGGCGTGATCGGGTAGCTGCCGAGCAGCACGGGCAGCCCGGAGCACTGCCCCGCGGCCACGATCCCGTACGCCAGCGCCGTGTTCCCGGTGATCTGCCGGTAGGTTCCGCGCGGGAACTCCGCCGGCGGAACGTCGTAGGTGACCGTGAACGACTCGGTCGTCTCGCCGTAGTTCCAGCCCGCCCGGAACGCCAGCACGTTCGCCTCGGCGATCTCCGGCTTGCGCGCGAACTTCTCCCGCAGGAACCGCTCGGTCCGTTCGGTCGGCCGGTGGTACATCCACGACAGCAGACCCAGCGCGAACATGTTCTTCGACCGCTCGGCGTCCTTCTTCGACAGCCCGGTCTCCTTGAGCGCGCCCTGCGTGAGCGTGGCCATGGCGACGGGGAAGACCTGGAAGTTCGACAGCGAGTCGTCCTCGAGGGGGTCGCTGTCGTAGCCGACCTTCGTGAGGTTCCGCTTGGTGAACTCGTCGGTGTTCACGATGACCGTGCCGCCGACGGGCAGGTCCGCGATGTTCGCCTTGAGCGCGGCCGGGTTCATCGCCACCAGCACGTCCGGCCGGTCGCCCGGGGTGAGGATGTCGTAGTCGGCGAAGTGGATCTGGAAGCTGGACACGCCGGGCAGGGTGCCCGCGGGTGCGCGGATCTCGGCTGGGAAGTTGGGCAGCGTCGCGAGGTCGTTGCCGAAGGCGGCGGCCTCGGAGGTGAACCGGTCACCCGTCAGCTGCATACCGTCGCCGGAGTCCCCGGCGAACCTGACCACAACGCGGTCGAGCTTGGTGACCTGTGTGGCTCGAAGGCTCTCCAGCTCGCCGGTTCCCCCGTTCTCGCTGGTCTCCATGATCTGCCGGTACCTCCATCGCACTGCTACGTGCTACCTGTCCACCCTATCCGCGCCAACGCCGAAGGCCCTCTGCCGCCAAGGATATTCGCGTCCCAGGTCACAGTCGGACGTCTCAGATAGCGGGACGCCGGTTGCGCCTGGCGGGACAACGCCGTGCATGGCGGTGCTGATCGTAGGCGGCGCGGGGTCCGGGCGTTCGCGTTTTGGCAGGGCTGGGCGCACCAGTGCCACCGCACTAGCCGCCGACCTCCGGCGCGGGTGGCCGCTCGAGCAGCGTGGACAGGACGACCGTGGAGACGGTCCGGTCGATCATGTCGACCGCGCGGAGGCGCTCGAGCGCGTCCTCGAGGTGGTGGATGTCGGCCGCGCGCAGGTGCACGATGGCGTCGGCCGCGCCGGAGACCGTGTAGGCGGCGACGACCTCGGGGAGGGGGCGCAGGCGGTCGCGGATGCGGTCCGGGGTGACGTTGCCGATGCAGTGCACCTCGACGAACGCCTCGGTGCCCCAGCCGAGTGCCTCGGGGTCGACGACCGCGGTGAACCCGCGGAGCACGCCGGTGTCGAGGAGCCGGTCCACGCGCCGCTTCACCGCCGGCGCGGACAACCCGACCGCCTTCCCGATCTCGGAGTAGCTGGATCGGGCGTCGGTGACCAACTGCGAAACGATTCGCTGATCTATGCTGTCCACGCGCAATATTCTGCCGGTCTCACTGCGGGTTTGCGACATTGATCGCCTGTCGCGTGCGCCCTTACATTGGATTCATGCGCGAGTCGACCGAGCGACGCTACCTGATGTGCGATCCGACGTACTTCACCGTCGAGTACTCGATCAACCCGTGGATGGACCCGAGCCAGCCCGTGTCGACGGAGCTGGCCGTCAAGGAGTGGACCGAGCTGGCGGACACCTACCGCCGCTGGGGCCACCGCGTCGAGTTCATCCAGCCCCAGCCGGGCCTGCCGGACATGGTGTTCGCCGCGAACTCGGCGACCGTGGTGGACGGCCGCGTGCTGGGCGCGCGGTTCCGGGCCGCGCAGCGAGCCGCCGAGGCCGACCACTACCGCCGCTGGTTCCTGGACCACGGCTACCGCGACGTGATCATGCCGACCAAGATCAACGAGGCCGAGGGCGACCTCGCCTGGACCGGGGAGGTCCTGCTGGCCGGGACGGGCTTCCGGACGGACCCCGGCGCGCACGCGGAGGCGCAGGAGATCCTCGGCGTGCCGGTGGTGTCACTGAACCTGGTGGACCCCCGCTTCTACCACCTGGACACGGCGCTGTGCGTGCTGTCGCCGGCCACCGACGGGCGGCGTGCGCACGTCGCCTACTACCCGGAGGCGTTCTCCCCGGGCTCGCAGCGGGTCCTGTACCGCCTCTTCCCGGACGCGATCATCGCGACCCCCGCGGACGCGGAGTGCCTGGGCCTGAACGCGGTGTCCGACGGTCGCAACGTGGTGCTGCCGATCGAGGCCACGCACCTGGCGGACCAGCTGATCAACCACGGCTACGAGCCGTCGTTCGTGGACATCTCCGAACTCCGCAAGTCCGGCGGCGGCCCCAAGTGCTGCACCCTGGAGATCCGCGACTGAGGCGGGCGCCCGGTTCTTCCGCAGTCCGTTCAGGGCCACCTGGACCTCGGACCTGGCCACCGAGTCGATCTCCTTCCAGCTCATCGCAGCTCAGTTGTCGAGGGCTGGGTTACCGGTGCTGGAGCTGATCGGGGCCGTGTCGGTCGGGGACTGGGAGTCGTCGATGGTGGCGACCGCGAAGCCGGCCACACCGATGCCGACTCCCGCCACGAGTCCGATGACGCCGGCGATGATCGGACCGGTCCTTCTACCACCGCCCGGCGGCGTCGGATACGACGGCTGCGGCCGGTAGCCGGGCTGTCCTGGTCGCCTGCCGGTGGGCCGGACCGGTGCGCGGTGGGATCGGCATCGTCCGGCGTCGGCTGATCGCCAGGTTCTTGCGGGGAAGTCGTCACGCGTGTTGCCCCCGCGGCTCTCGAAACGGCCCGGCGAGCATCCAGCCCATCACGATCCGCAACCCGTTGCTGTCGGTGTACGGACCTGAAAGAATCATTTCGAAATGATCCTTTCAGATTTGGAGTCGCCGTGACCGAGCTGCCGCCTCGCCGCAAGGTCAGGGACGTCGAGATCATGGGTGCGCTCGCTCATCCGCTGCGGGCCGCCCTCCTGCGCTACCTCATGGCCGTCGGGCCGCGGACCGCCAGCGAGTGCGCCGACGCGGTCGGGTCGACGGCCTCCAACTGCAGCTGGCACCTGCGCCAGCTCGCCAAGTTCGGCCTCGTCGAGGCCACCGGCGGCGGCGACGGGCGGCAGCGGCCGTGGCGCGCGTCGGTCGTCGGCATCGACCTCGGGGAGTTCGCGGACGACCCGGCGACCCGCGCCGCGCAGCTCGCCGTGTTCGGCACCGCGCTCGGTGAGGAGCAGAAGCTCACCCAGCGCTTCCTGGAGCGCGTCGACGAGCTCGACGCCGACTGGCGCCGCGCCAGCGCCCTCAACGGGTACACGCTCACCCTCACCGCGAGCGAGCTCGCGGACCTCGTCGCGAAGGTCGACGCGCTGGTTCGGCCCTACGCCAGCACGATCCGCGAGGACGCGCCGCCCGGCGCGAAGCCCGTGTACGCCGGGTTCCGCGCCTTCCTCCGGCTCGAGCGGTGATCCGCCTCTGGCTCGCCGCCGTCTGCTCCGAGACCGGCGAGTGGATGCTCCAGATCGCCCTGCCGATCCTCGTCTACCAGACCACCGGCTCCGCCACCTCGACGGCCGCCATGATGATCGTCGGGCTCGTCCCCGCCGTCCTGCTGAGCCCCGCCGCCGGCGTCCTCGCCGACCGGGTCGACCGGCGCAAGCTCCTCCTCGCCGTCAGCGTCGGCCAGGCCGTCGTCGCCGCCCCGCTGCTCGTGTCCGACGGCGCGGCCTACCTCGTCATGGCCGGGCAGGCGAGCTTCGCGGCGCTGTTCGAACCCGCGCGCAACGCGCTCGTCCGCGACCTCGCCGGCTCGGACGGCGTCACCGCGGCGAACGGTCTGTTCGGCAGCGGTACCAACGTCTCCCGGCTCGCCGGCGCCGGGCTCGGCGGCCTGCTGTTCGCCGCGGGCGGCATCACGACCGTCTACCTCGCCTACGCGGCCGTGCTGCTCGTCGCGGTCGCCGCGCTGTGCCGGCCGTTCGGGATCCGGCCGGCGCCCGCGCCGCGCGCGGCGGCGGTGCGCGAGTGGCTCGACGGGCTCGACCTGATCCGCCGCGACCGCGGGTTGTGGGTCACCGGCACGGCCATGATGCTCGGCGCGATCTCCCAGGGGATGCTCCTGGTGCTGTTCGTGCCGTTCGTGCTCGACGTGCTCCGGGCCGGCCCGGAGGGCGTCGGCCTGCTGCGCGGTGTGCAGGCGGTCGGCGGGTTCGCCGCCGGGGTCGGGGTCGCCGTGCTGGCCCGCCGGGTCGCGCCGCACCGCCTGCTCGGGTGGGGCGCGGTCGTCTTCGGCGGCTGCACCACGCTGATCTGGAACGGCCCGCTCGTCACCACCGCGCTCGCCGTCTACATTGGACTATTCGTGGCCGTCGGCGTACCGGCCGTCACGGCGCAGTCCGGTCTGCTGTCGACCTTGCAGACCGCGGTGCCGCCTGCGGCGACCGGGCGGCTGATGAGCTCCGCGTTCGCCGCCATGGCGCTCGGCAACGCGCTCGGCATGCTGGTCGCGGGCGCCGGCGCGGACGCGTCGTGGTTCGTCGTGCTGCTGAACGTCCAGGCCGGGCTCAACGTGCTGTCCGGTCTGCTCGTGCTGCTCGTCCGGCCGCGCTCAGCCCTCGACGCGACCGACCGCGCCGTAGCCGAGCAGCCGAGCCGGTGACGTCGACGGGCCCCGGTCCGGCCGCCACTCGTCGAGCAGCGTCAGCCCCGGCTCGACCAGCGACGTGCCGGCGAACCAGCTCTCGATCGTCTCCCGGCCGCGCGGGGTGACCCGCTCGCCGGCGTCCTCGTACAGGCGAAGCAGTCCGGTCAGCTTCTCGCGCGTCACGGGGTCCGCCTCGTCCTGGCTCATCGTCGAGATCGCGAGGTAGCTGCCCGCCGGGCACGCGGACCGGTACGTCGCGACCAGCCCCGCCGGGTCGTCCTCGTCGTCGATGAACAGCAGGAGGCCGGCGAGCAGCAGGCCGACCGGCTCGGAGAAGTCGATCAACCGGGCCACCTCGGGGTGTGCCAGCACGGCCCGAGGGTCGCGGATGTCGGCCACGCGATCGCGGCGTTGTCGTTGTCCCGCAACAGCTCGAAGCTGTGGTGGACGGCGACCGGCTCGTAGTCCACATACACCACGCGCGCGGCCGGGTCGTCCCGCTGCACGACCTCGTGCACGTTGCCGACCGTCGGGATGCCCGAGCCGAGGTCGAGGAACTGCCGGATGCCTTGGGACAGCAAGAAGTCGAGGACCCGCCGCAGCCATGCGCGGTTGATGTGGGCCACGTCCCTGACGAACGGCGCCACCAACCCGACCTGCGTCGCGAGCGCGCGGTCCGGCTCGAAGTTGTGCGCGCCGCCGAGGTAGTAGTCGTACATGCGGGCCGCGTTCGGCTTGCGTATGTCGACCGTGGGTACGTCCGTGGGGATCTGTGGCCTCATCGCGGACTCCCTGTGTGTGAACGGCGACCTTCCGCTACACGCGCACGAGCATGGTAACGGCGTCGGCAATGCTCGTAGCGCCAGTCGAGCCGGTCGCGAGCCGGCGCAGCTGCAGCCCGGCGATCAGCGCGACGACCGGTCCGGCCAGCCGCTCCGGGTCGGGCAGGCCGAGCCCGCGCAGCACGGTGACCGCGATCCGGTCGTACGCGGCGAAGCACTCGGCCGCCGCGTCCCGCAGGCTCGGGTCGCGGCCCGCCTGGATGTACAGCTCCAGCGGCGCGATCTCCTCGTGCCCGAACCGCGTGTGCACCGCCACCTGCTCGACCAGGGCGGCCGCCTGCTCCAATGTCACCGGCGTGCCGAGGTGCCGCTCCGCGACGCCGGACAGCCGTGCGGTCTCCTCGGCGACGAACATCAGCATGGCCTCGCGCAGCAGCTCGTGCTGCGACGCGAAGTGGTAGGTGATCGAGCCGAGCGACACCCCGGCATCGCGCGCCACCCGCCGGTTCGTCACGCCCGCCACGCCGTCGGTGCCGATCACCCGCAGCACCGCGTGCAGGATCCGCTCGCGAGTCGTGACCGCCTCGGTCAAGGAAGGACGCCTTCCTGACGTCGCGCGTCCGGAAGGCGTCCTTCCTGGCCAGGCGGCGTGCGGTCGGCCCAGCGCAGAACGGACTCCAGCTGCGCGGCCAGCGAGATCAGCAGCTCCTCGTCGCCCGCCGGCCCGAGCAGCTGCGCGCCCACCGGCAGGCCCGCCGAGGTCAGGCCGGCCGGGACGTTCACCCCTGGCCAGCCGAGCACGTTCCACGGCCACGTGTACGGGCACGCGCTGATCACCCTCCGGTCGGTGCCCCAGCCGCTCAGCCCGTCGATCGCGCCGACCGGCAGCGGGGGAGTGGCGGTCGTCGGCGCGAGCACGACGTCGACCCGGTCGAAGATCCGGCCCACCCGCCACTGGAAGAATCCCAGCGACCGCCGGGAGATCCGCAGCGCGCGGCCGGCCAGCCGAGCACCCATCCGCCCCGCGTCGCGGGTGCGGAAGTCGAGCAGCTCCTGGTCGGGGGTCGCGCCGCACCAGTCGTGCACGCCGGCGAGCGAGCGGGGGAGGAAGTTCAGCCCGATCAGCCCGTAGTGCGGGTCGGTGACGACGATCTCGTGGCCGAGCTCGTGCAGCCGCCGCGCGACGCCGATGACGGCCGCGCGCACCTCCGGGTGCGGCGAGAGCCCGGGGACCAGCGAGAACGCCGTGCGCAGCGACAGCGCGACCCGCAGCCGGCCCGGTTCCCGGTCGGCGGCCGCGCGGAACCGGCCGCGCTCGCCGCCGGCCAGGACGTCCAGCAGCAGCGCGGCGTCGGTCGTCGTGCGGGCGAGCGGGCCCCACTCGGTGATCCCGTTGAACGCCTCGGGCGAGGGCAGCGTGCCGCGGCCCGGCTTGATGCCGACCAGGTGCGTCCAGCTGGCGGGGATGCGGATCGAGCCGGCCCCGTCCGAGCCGATCGCGGCCGGCACCAGGCCCGCGGCGACCGCGGCGGCCGACCCGCCCGACGAGCCGCCGGGCGTGTGGCCGAGGTGCCACGGGTTGCGCGTGACACCGAACGCCTCGCCCTCGGTGATCGGCCAGAGCCCGAGCTCGGGCGTGTTCGTCTTGCCGACGATCACCGCCCCGGACGCCCGCAGTTGGCGGACCAGCTCGGCGTCCCGCTCGGCGACGGGGAACTCGCCCGCGCAGCCGAACGCGGTCGGCAGGCCGGTCAGGTCGAGGTCGTCCTTGATCGCGACCGGCACGCCCAGCAGCGTGGTGCGCTCGCCGGCCGCGAGGCGTTCGTCCGCCGCGCGTGCCTCGGCGCGTGCCTGCTCGGCGCGGACGTGCCGGAAGGCGTTCAGCGTCGGCTGGGTCGCCTCGACCCGCCGCAGCGCCTCCTCGATCAGCTCGACCGAGGTGACCTCGCCCGCGGCCAGCCGCGCGGCCTGCGCCTCGAGCCCGATGAACAGTTCCGCCTCCCCGGAATTCATGCTGTTGGTTCCGTTGGGATGTGACGGTCCCCTTGACCACGTACTTGTGGCTGGGTTGCGTTCCGTTCCCCTTGGGTGCGGTTGGCAGGGCGTCACGACGTCTCCTTGTTCGTTCGAACGAACGGTACCGTGGCGCGGGCTCGCTTGGCCAGGTGCGAAGATTGGCCAGGTGAGTACGCAGACGGCGGGCCGGCGCACCCGCCGGCCTGAGACCAAGCTGTGGCGGGTACCGGTGGTGCGGGTCGAGCGGGTGACCCCGCGGCTCGCACGCGTGACGGTCGGCGGCGGCGAGCTGGCCGACTTCGTCAGCGCGGGGACCGACCAGAACGTGATGCTGTACTTCTACCCCGACGACGCCGAGCTGCCCGAGCCGCTGACGCTCGAGTCCGCGCGCGCGATGTGGTCCCGAGTCCGCCCGCTGACCAGGACCTATACGATCCGCCGGCACGACCCCGACGCGAACGAGATCGACTTCGACTTCGTGCTGCACGACGCCGCCGGTCCCGCGTCGGACTGGGCGAAGGCGGCACGGCCGGGCGACCGGCTGATCTTCGTCGGCCCGTCGCCCGCCTACCGCCCGGACCCGACGGCGGACTGGCACCTGCTTGCCGGCGACGAGACCGCGCTGCCGGCCATCGCGGCGATCCTCGACGTGCTCCCAGCGGACGCCGTGGTCAGGGTGTTCGCCGAGGTCGAGGACGCGGCGGAGGAGCTGGCGCTGCCCACGCCGGTGACCTGGGTGCACCGGTCCGCCGGCGACGCGCTCGCCGGCGCCGTGGCCGCGGCGGACCTGCCGCCAGGACGCATGGACGCGTGGCTCGCGGGGGAGCGGTCGTCGATGGTCGAGCTGCGGGCACATCTGCTGGACGAGCGCGGGTTCGACCGGCGCGCGGTACGTCCGACGACCTACTGGCGGCGGGGTGAGGCAGGCGGCTGACCTGCACCGTCGGAACTCAAGTCCGATCAGGAACGTTGCACGGTAAGGGAGTTGGGTTCGCGGAGTAGTCTCACGGAGTCACGGAGGGTGCGGAAGGTGCACAAGCACTACAACGGGCTGAAGACCGCGCTGCTGCTCGGCGGCATGAGCGCGCTCATCATCGCGATCAGCTCGCTGTTCGGCCGTACCGCGTTGTTCATCGGCCTGGGGATCGCGCTGCTGATGAACGGCTACGCCTACTTCAACTCCGACAAGCTCGCACTGCGCGCGATGCGGGCGCGGGCGGTGTCGCAGGCCGAGCAGCCGGCGATGTACCGGATCGTGCGCGAGCTGGCCACGTCGGCGCGGCAGCCGATGCCCAGGCTGTACGTGAGCCCCACCCAGGCGCCGAACGCGTTCGCGACGGGCCGCAACCCCCGCAACGCCGCGGTCTGCTGCACGACGGGGATCCTGGAGCTGCTCGACGAACGCGAGTTACGGGCCGTGCTGGGGCACGAGCTGTCGCACGTGTACAACCGCGACATCCTGATCTCGTGCGTCGCGGGCGCGCTGGCCAGCGTCGTCAGCGTGCTGGCGAGCCTGGCGATGTTCGCGGGCGTGTTCGGCGGCTCGGACGAGGACCGCCCGAACCCGATCGCGTTGCTGCTGCTCGCCTTACTGGGCCCGATCGCGGCGGGCATCGTGCAGATGGCCGTGTCGAGGTCGCGGGAGTACCAGGCGGACCTGTCCGGCGCACAGCTGACGGGTGACCCGCTGGCACTGGCGTCGGCGCTGCGCAAGCTGGAGTACGGCACCCGGATCGTGCCGCTGGCTCCCGAGCCCAAGGTCGTGTCCCAGTCCCATCTGATGATCGCGAACCCGTTCCGCCCGGGCGAGCGGGCCACCCGACTGTTCTCGACCCACCCGCCGATCGCGGACCGCGTCCGCCGCCTGGAGGAGATGGCCCGCCGCGGCCTGCGCTGACCGTCGACCCCGGTCATCCCGTGGCACCGGCCGCCTTGGCGACGGCCATCACGTAGTCGCCGTAGCCCGACTTCACGAGCTTGGTACCGAGCGCGTAGCAGTCGTCCGCGCTGATGAAGCCGCGGTCGAGCGCGATCTCCTCGAGGCAGGCCATCCGCACGCCGGTGCGGTGCTCGAGCACCTGGACGAACTGGCCGGCGGCGAGCAGCGAGTCGTGCGTGCCGGTGTCCAGCCAGGCGAACCCGCGGCCGAGGTCGATCAGCCGCGCGCGGCCCTGCCGCAGGTAGGTGAGGTTGACGTCGGTGATCTCGAGCTCGCCGCGCGCGGACGGCGTGAGCCCCTTCGCGATCTCGACGACGTCGTTGTCGTAGAAGTAGAGCCCGGTGATCGCCCGGTTGGACTTCGGCTCGGCCGGCTTCTCCTCGATCGAGATGAGCATGCCGTTCGCGTCGACCTCGCCGACGCCGTAGCGGTGCGGGTCCTTCACCGGGTAGCCGAACAGCACGGCGCCGTCCATGTCGGCGACGTACTCGTGCATGACGGCGGAGAAGTCCGCGCCGAAGAAGATGTTGTCCCCGAGCACGAGCGCCACGTCGTCGTCGCCCACGAAGCTCTCGCCGATGAGGAACGCCTCGGCGAGCCCGTTCGGCTGGGGCTGCTCGGCGTAGGAGAGCTCGATGCCGAACTGGTTGCCGGAGCCCAGCAGCCGCTGGAAGTTGGGTAAGTCGTTCGGGGTAGAGATGATCAGGATGTCCCGGATGCCGGCCAGCATGAGGACCGACATCGGGTAGTAGATCATCGGCTTGTCGTAGACCGGCAGCAGCTGCTTGGACACGACCTGGGTGATCGGGTGCAGCCGGGTCCCGCTGCCGCCGGCGAGGATGATGCCCTTCATCGCGGCGGCCTGGTCAGCGGTAGTTGGTGAACTGCAGGGCGATACCGAAGTCGGAGCTCTTGAGCAGGGCGATGACCTCCTGCAGGTGGTCCTTCTTCTTGCCGGAGACCCGGAGCTGGTCGCCCTGGATCTGTGCCTGGACGCCCTTGGGGGCCTCGTCGCGGATCTTCTTGGCGATCTGCTTGGCCTTCTCGGACGAGATGCCCTGCACGATGCTGCCGGTGACCTTGTACGTCTTGCCAGACGGCGCCGGCTCGCCCACGTCGAAGGCCTTCAGCGAGATCTGGCGCTTGACGAGCTTGTCCCGGAACACCTCGATGGCGGCCTTGCAGCGCTCCTCGGTCTCGGCCTCGATGGTGACAGCCTCGTCGCCGGCCCACTTCACGGAGGCGCCCGTCCCCCGGAAGTCGAACCGGGTGGACAGCTCCTTGCTCGCCTGGTTGAGCGCATTGTCGACCTCCTGCCGATCGACCTTGCTCACCACGTCGAAAGACGGATCCGCCACCGCTTCGCACCTCCACGTACCTGGCACTTCTCCCGAGCCCGGATGCTACCGCTGGCCCGCTATCGCCCGGCTAGGAAGCCGGTTGGTCGGCCCACGGGGGCGTTGGGTATGGTTTTCGCCGTCCAGCATGGCTGGTCACTCCCGGCGGGTTGCCCGAGCGGTCAAAGGGAGCAGACTGTAAATCTGTCGGCTTACGCCTACGAAGGTTCGAACCCTTCACCCGCCACATCAGCCAAGCCAGCCCGGTGACCTGGGAACAGGTGACCGGGCTGTTCGCTTGTGGTCCAGTCGAATTAGGTCGTGGCCAGTCGCTACGGCTGGTGTGTTGAATACGTGCCCACTTTCGTCAACCGATCATGGCCTGCTGGAAATCCGTGGTCTCGGTGCTGTCAGTCATCGGGCGGTGGCTGCCGCCAGACCGCTAGGGTCTGGCCGGCCGGTGCGCGACCGGCAGGTACCGAACATGACCGGAAGCAGGGGGAGCCGTTCTCGTGGGCCGGGCAAATCTTCGCAACATCAAGTTCACTCCGCTGGGTTGGGGGTTCGTCGCGATCGCGTTGCTGGGTCTGGTGGCCAGTCTCGCCGTGTACGCGGTGAGCACGTTCAGCTCTACCAGGGTCAGCGGCGACTACAAGA
>NZ_JBOHGB010000039.1:0-48103 GCF_050699935.1 Actinophytocola sp. | reverse complement strand
CCGCCCCGCTGCCGGACGACGTCGCCGAGCGGACCGGGCAGCGCGCCGGGCTGCGGGTGATCGAGGTCGTGGGTGGCGGCCCCGCGGACCGCGCGGGCCTGCGCAAGGGCGACCTCGTGCTGACGGTGGCGCGCGAGCAGGTCCACGACGCGCAGGGCATCCAGCGCAAGCTCTTCGCCGAGGTGATCGGTACCGACCTCGCGGTCACGGTCCTGCGCAACGGCGCGATGGTCGACGTCTACGCCCGCCCCACGGAACTCACGATCGGCTGACCCCGCACCCCGACCAAACCCCGCACAACCCGACCAAAACCTCGCGCGCGCGATGCCCAACCCCCACCCGTTCCCGGGGGCGTCCCGCCATGCCAGTCTACCGGCGGGGGCCGACGGAGCAGGGGTGTGCGGGGTCGGCTGTGGACAGTTCGGGTGGTTGTGGACAGGTCAGCTTCGCGGCCGACCCGAGCGCGGCCAGCCCAAGCGAGAGCGGCTCGAGCGGGCCAGCCGGAGCCGGGCCAGCCGGAGCGGGGCCGGCCCGAGCGGGGCCAGCCGGAGCCGGGACCGCCGGAGCGGGGCCGGCTGGGGCGAGAGCGGCCCGGGCGCGGCTGGCCCAAGCGGGGACGGCTGGAACAGGGACGGTCCGATGCGGGGCCGGCAAGAGCGGGGCGGCCTAGCGAGAGCGGCCTGAGCGGAGGCGCCAGCCCGGGGGCGGGTCCTCGCCGACGCGGCCGTCCACCGCCTCGCGGAGCAGGTCGGCGTGCCCGCCGTGCCGGCCGTACTCCTCGATCACGTCGTAGACGAGCCGGCGCAGGCTGGCGTGCTGCCCGTCCGGCCCGGACACGTGCACGAGCTGGTCGAGCCCGCCGTCGGCCAGGGCCGCGTCGAGCCGAACGCGGGACCGGTCGACGGCGTCGTCCCAGAACGCGTAGAGCTGCTCGGGCGTGTCGTCGGCGGCCGAGGTGAACGGCCACTCGTACTCGTCGTCCCACTCGGCCGGGTTCCACGGCGGGCCGATCGGCTTCCCGGCCAGCTTGACGGTGAAGCTGAAATCCTCCACGACCGCGAGGTGCTTGAGCAGCCCGCCGAGGGTCAGCGTGGACGCGCCGACGCGGGCCCGCAGCCCGGACGCGTCGAGGTCGTCGGCCTTCCAGCGGAACGTCGTGCGCAGGCGCTCGAGTGCACCGACGAGGTGCTCGAGCTCGCTGCCGGCCAGGGGCGGCTCCCACGGGGTGTCGGTGTCCCTGTCGACCACGGCCGCCACCCTAACCCTCGGGATCCGCGGGCAGCCGCCGCCACGGTGCGAGCGGCAGGTTCGCCAGCGCCACGACGTGATCAAGCTCCGCGAGGTCCGCGTACCGGCCCGCGAGCACGCCCGACCGGACCGCGCGCAGCTGGGACCGGGTCACCGCGGAGCCAACGATGAGGAACGGCAGCACCAGCCGCAGCGAGTACACCACGGACATGCGCCGGCGGTGCGGGGCGCGCAGCGCCAGCACGGCCAGCCGCAGCATGTGGTCGGCGGCGGCCGAGGTCGTCCAGCGGGCGGCGTCCGCGGCCGCGCAGTGCAGGCAGACCGGGTCACCCGCACCGAGCTCGCCCCCACACTCCTCGCAACGCCGCAGCCGCAGCGCCCAGTCGCCGCACGTCCACGCGAACGTGCCGGCCTCCGCGGAGAGCACCCGGGCGGCTAGCGAACGCTCGGACTCGCTGCCCGCACTCGCCCGCTCGGCGGCCAGCAGCTCGCGCCAGTCGGCGAGCCAGCGTTCGTCGACGACCTCGGCGCAGCCCAGGCACGACGGGTAGCCACGGCCCGTCAGCTCGCCACAGGTCGAGCACGGTTTCACCGCCGGCCGATCCGGCGACCGGTGCGGCAAGCGCTCGTCAGCCGACATCGACACGTCTGCACCGTACTGGCTCGCCGCACGCCACCCTTGGCACCGCCCCGAGCGCGTGGCTATCGTCGAGGGCACGAAGCGGGAGCTCGCGCCACAGCGGGCTGAGAGGGCAAGTGGTGTCCATCCGAGGACCCGGCCTTGCCGACCGCCTGAACCTGACCGGGTAATGCCGGCGTAGGGAGGCTTTTCATGTCTGCTCTCGAGGACCGAACCGTGCGGCCGAGCGTGACCACCAGGCCCGTCACGGGCTCGGTCAAGGTGTACCGCGACGGCGTCCCGTTCCGGAGAGTCCAGCTGACGAACGGCGAGCACGTCGACCTGTACGACACCTCCGGCCCGTACACCGATCCGAACGCGAGCATCGACGTCCACAGTGGACTTCCGCGGCTCCGGGCGAGCTGGGGGCTGGAGCCGGTGGGCGGCGCGGTCACCCAGCTGGCCTACGCGAAGGCCGGCCTCATCACCGAGGAGATGCGGTTCGTCGCCACGCGCGAGGGCGTCGATCCGTCCTACGTCCGCGACGAGGTCGCGCGTGGCCGGGCGGTGATCCCGGTCAACCGCAATCATCCCGAGTCCGAGCCGACGATCATCGGCAAGAACTTCCTCGTCAAGGTCAACGCGAACATCGGCAACTCCGCCGTCTCGTCGTCCATTGAGGACGAGGTGGAGAAGATGGTGTGGGCGACCCGCTGGGGCGCGGACACAGTGATGGATCTGTCCACCGGCAAGCGGATTCACGAGACCCGCGAGTGGATCCTGCGCAACTCCCCCGTGCCGATCGGCACTGTGCCGATCTACCAGGCGCTGGAGAAGGTCGGCGGCGACCCGGCGAGGCTGTCCTGGGAGGTCTACCGGGACACCGTGGTCGAGCAGTGCGAGCAGGGCGTGGACTACCTGACCGTGCACGCCGGCGTGCTGCTGCGCTACGTCCCGCTCACCGCGAGGCGGGTCACCGGGATCGTCTCGCGCGGCGGCTCGATCATGGCCGCCTGGTGCCTCGCGCATCACCGCGAGTCGTTCCTCTACGAGCACTTCGTGGAGCTGTGCGAGATCCTCCGCCGCTACGACGTCACGTTCTCCCTCGGCGACGGGTTGCGGCCGGGCAGCATCGCGGACGCAGGAGACGAGGCCCAGTTCGCGGAACTGCGCACGCTCGGCGAGCTCACCCACATCGCGCGCGGGCACGACGTACAGGTGATGATCGAGGGCCCGGGCCACGTGCCGATGCACAAGATCGCCGAGAACGTCCGCCTCGAGGAGGAGCTCTGCGGGGAGGCACCGTTCTACACGCTCGGTCCACTCGCGACGGACATCGCGCCGGCCTACGACCACATCACGTCGGCCATCGGCGCCGCGCAGATCGGCTGGGCGGGCACCGCGATGCTCTGCTACGTCACGCCCAAGGAGCACCTCGGCCTGCCCAACCGCGACGACGTGAAGACCGGCGTGATCACCTACAAGATCGCCGCGCACTCCGCCGACCTCGCCAAGGGTCACCCGCGCGCGCAGGAGTGGGACGACGCGCTGTCGAAGGCGCGCTTCGAGTTCCGCTGGACCGACCAGTTCAACCTCTCGCTCGACCCGGACACCGCACGCGAGTTCCACGACGAGACGCTTCCCGCGGAACCGGCGAAGACCGCGCACTTCTGCTCGATGTGCGGCCCGAAGTTCTGCTCGATGCGGATCACGCAGGACGTGCGCAGGTACGCCGAGGAGCACGGGCTGTCCACTGTGGACGCGATCGAGACGGGCATGGCGGAGATGGCCGAGCGGTTCCACGAGCACGGCGACCGGGTCTACGTACCCGTGGTGCCCGAGTGAGCACGACGCCACCACGGGTGCTCACGATCGCCGGCTCCGACTCCGGCGGCGGTGCGGGCCTACAGGCCGACTTGCGCACGTTCTTCGCCTGCGGGGCGCACGGTATGACCGCGGTCACCGCAGTCACCGTGCAGAACTCGCTCGGGGTCAGCGGGGTCTCGGTCATCCCGGCCGACGTCGTCGCCGCCCAGATCGAGACGGTGGCCGAGGACATCGGCGTGCAGGCCGCGAAGACCGGCATGCTGGCCACCGCGGAGATCATCGCCGCGGTGGCCAAGGCGTGCGACAAGGTCCACATCGGACGCGACGGCGCGGTCCCGTTCGTCGTGGACCCGGTGGCCGCGTCCATGCACGGCGACCAGCTGCTGCACGACGACGCGCTGGACGCGCTGCGCACCGAGCTGTTCGGCCGCGCCACGCTCGTCACGCCGAACCTCGACGAGGTCCGGCTGCTCACCGGCATCACGGTGACCGACCGGGCGGGCGCGCGCGAGGCGGCGCGGGCGCTGCACGCGCTCGGCCCGCGGTGGGTGCTGGTCAAGGGCGGCCACCTGCGCGACGACCCGGAGTGCGTCGACCTGCTCCACGACGGCGAGACGTTCCTCGAGCTGCCCGCCACGCGGGTCGCCACCGTCCACACGCACGGCGGCGGCGACACGATGGCGTCGTCGATCACCGCGGCGCTCGCGCACGGCATGGACGTGCCGGACGCGGTCCGGTTCGGCAAGGCGTTCGTGACGCGGTCGGTCCAGCACGCCTACCCGCTGGGCGGCGGTGTGGGCCCGGTGTCACCGCTGTGGCGGGTCAGACCGCTACCGGAGATATAGACGAAATCCCCCTGGCCGGGCAACGACGCCGTTTAGTCTTCGGGACGTGCGGACCCGAGACAGAGCGCGTGCCCTGGTGGAGCACAAGCGTTTCCAGCAGTCCATCATCTGGATCATCGTGCTGAACGCGGTGACGCTCGGTCTCCAGACGTCCAGGCACGTGATGGCCGAGTTCGGCGGGCTGCTGGACGCCACGGACCGGATCGTGCTCGGGATCTTCGTGGTCGAGCTGGCGCTGCGCCTCTACGCCCACGGCTGGCGGTTCTTCACCGACTCGTGGAACGTGTTCGACTTCCTGATCGTCGGCATCTCGCTCGTGCCGGCGAGTGGACCGTTCTCGGTGCTGCGAGCGTTGCGGGTGCTGCGCGCGCTGCGGCTGATCTCGGCGGTACCGGCGATGCGCCGGGTGGTGTCCGGCCTGCTCGCCGCGGTGCCCGGCATGGCGTCGATCGGCGCGCTGCTCGGCCTGGTCATCTACGTCGCCGGGGTGATGGCGACCAAGCTGTTCGGCGAGATCTCGCCGGACTACTTCGGCGACCTCGGCAGGACGCTGTTCACCCTGTTCCAGACGATGACCGGCGAGGCGTGGCCGGACGTCGCGCGCGAGGTCATGGCCGAGGCGCCGATGGCGTGGATCTTCTTCGTCGTCTACATCCTCGTGTCGAGCTTCGCGGTGCTGAACCTGTTCATCGCGGTGATCGTGAGCGGGATGGAGAAGCAGGTCACCGAGGACCTGGTGGAGGCCGAGGACCGGCACGCGGCCGACCAGGCGGCGTCGGACCGGCTGATCCTCGACGAGCTGCGGGCGCTGCGCGCGGAGGTCGCCGAGCTGCGGGCCGCCTCGGGCCAGGCCCCGGAACGGACGTGACCGTGCGTGCCGCCACGCCCACCCCGCGGCCGGCTCGCACGCCGGTGGCGAGCCCGGCGCGGGCGCGGGCGTCGCGGGACGAGGTCGCGGCCCCGCACGGGGAGCGGTCGTGAGGTCGCGTGCCCGGGCGCTGGCCGACGCGCCGTGGTTCAGCCGGCTGATCGTCGGCGTGCTGGTGGTCAACGCGATCGCGATCGGCCTGCGGACGGCGCGGTCCGTGTCGGCGTCGCTGGACCCGCTGCTGGTGTCGATCGAGGTCACCGTGGTGGCGATCTTCGTGGTCGAGATCGCCATCAAGGTCACCGCGTACGGGCGGTCGTTCTTCCGCGGGGGGTGGAACTGGTTCGACCTAATCGTGATCGCCCTGTCGATCGTGCCGGCGTCGGGGACGCTGCTGATGCTGCGGACCGTGCGGATCCTGCGGACGTTCCGGCTGATCTCGGTGATCCCGTCCATGCGCCGAGTGGTGAACTCGCTGTTCACCGCGGTGCCGGGGCTCGTGTCGATCCTCCTGCTGCTGATGCTCGTGCTGTACACGTCGGCGGTCGCGGCCGTGCAGATGTTCGGCACGGTGGCGCCGGAGGAGTTCGGCAGCCTGGGCGTGGCACTGCTGACGATGTTCCGGGTACTGATCGAGGGCTGGCCCCCGGTGACGGACGTGGTGCTCGACGCGCGCCCGCTGAGCTGGATGTTCTTCGTCGGCTACATCGTGGTCACCGGGTTCATCGTGCTGAACCTCCTGATCGCGGTCATCGTCAACGCGATGGAACGCCAGGTGAGCGAGGCCGCGGCGGCGAAGGAGGAGAAGGAGGAACGCGACCACCACGCGGAGCTGATGGCCGAGCTCGCGTTCCTGCGCTCGGAGCTCGCCGCCCAGCGAGCGGAGCTGGCGGAGCTGGCCGGACTCCGCGAGACTCGCGAAGCCCGACCCCACCGGAGGAGGTGGCGATGGCTGCCCAGCTGGAGCTCGGCAAGGCCGCGACGTGGGGGCTCTTCGCGGCGTGGGTGATCCACGACGCGGAGGAGCTCGCCACGATGCCGGCGTGGGTCAGGCGGGTCCGGCGGCACCTCGACGGGAGGCTGCCGACCGCCGTGACGCGGCGCCCGGACGACCTCGGCCGCGGCGAGCACGTGGCGGTCGCGATGGGACTGATGGCCTGCCTCATGGCGACGGCGGCGGCCCGCGGCGCGCGCACGGACGGCCGAAGCCGCATGTACCAGGCCGTCCTGTACGGGTTCGGTGCGCACTCCGTTCCCCACGTGCTGTCCGCGGCCCTGACCCGTACTTACACGCCGGGCCTGGTCACCGCGGTGACGGTGGTGGCCCCGTTCTGGTGGTGGTCGTCGCGCCGGCTGCGGGAGGCCGGCGTGCCCCCGGCCCCGCTGCCCGCGGCGGCGTTGCCGCTGGTGCCGGCCTCGATCGCGGCCGCGCACCTGGGAGCCGGGTCGCTGCTGCGGTTGCGTGACCGGCTCCGGCGTCGCTGAGGACCGGCGCGCGTCAGCGGGGTGGGCTCGAAGCCTCGGCCCAGAACCGTTGGGGCACCCGGCCGGCCTGCCTCGCCAACCGGCCGGCGGCGACCGCGTGGCGCATGGCGGCGGCCATCTTCTCCGGGTCCTTCGCGCGGGTCACCGAGGTCGCCAGCAGGACGCCGGCGCAGCCCAGCTCCATCGCCAGCGCCGCGTCCGACGCCGTGCCGATGCCGGCGTCCAGGATCACCGGGAGGCCGGCGCGCGCGACGATCAGCCCGATGTTGTGCGGGTTGCGGATCCCCAGCCCGGTCCCGATCGGGGAACCCAGCGGCATCACCGCGGCGCAGCCGGCCTCCTCCAGGCGAAGTGCCAGCACCGGGTCGTCGTTCGTGTACGGCAGGACCGTGAAGCCGTCGGCGACCAGGGTCGTCGCCGCGTCGAGCAGCTCCACCGGGTCGGGCAGCAGCGTGCGATCGTCGGCGACGACCTCGAGCTTGACCCAGTCCGTGCCCAGCGCCTCGCGGGCCAGCCGCGCGGTGAGCACGGCCTCGGCCGCGGTCCGGCAGCCCGCCGTGTTCGGCAGCGGGTCGATGCCCAGGCGCCGCAACAGGTCCAGCACCCCGGTGCCGCCGGCGGCGTCGACGCGGCGGATGGACACGGTCGTCAGCTCCGTGCCGGACGCGATCAGCGCGCGCTCTAGCACCGCCAGGTTCGTCGCCCCGCCGGTGCCGGTGATCAGCCGCGAGGAGTACTCGCGACCCGCGATGACCAGTGGATCGTCCACGTCAACCTCCTTGGACGGCCGTGAGGATCTCGACGTCCGCGTCCGCGGGCAGCACGGTCCGGTCGTGGCGGGCACGCGTGCACACCTCGCCGTTCACCGCGACCGCGATGCCCGTGGCGGGCCGGTCCAGCGCGGCCAGCAGGTCGGCGACCGTGGCACCGTCGGCGATCTCCCGCGTGGCACCGTTGACTCGAACCCGCAAAGCGGTCACCTCCTCGTCGGGACGTGTCGGGCCGGGTCCGCCGCCCGCGCCGGTGCCGGCGGCTGTTCACCGGCGACCATGGCGTACACCGCGTCCGCGGTGATCGGGGCGAGCAGCAGCCCGTTGCGGTGGTGGCCGGCGGCGACCAGCACGCCCGGCTCCAGTGGGCCGACCAGCGGGAGGTTGTCCCGGCTGCCGGCCCGCAGCCCGGCGGCGGCCTCGGTCAACCCGTACTCGGCGATGCCCGGCACGACCCGCTCGGCGTCGGCGAGCAGGTCGCGCACGCCGCCGACGGTGACCTCCGTGTCGAAGCCGGCCTCGTACTGCGTGGCGCCGAGGACGACCTCCCCGCCCGCGCGGGGCACCAGGTACACCGGGCGTGACTCGACCAGCGCCCGCAGCGTGCGGGTCAGCGGCAGCGCACCCGCCCGCTCGCGCAGCCGCAGGATCTCCCCCTTCACCGGGCGCACCAGCGTGTCCAGCGCCGGATGCAGCGCGGCACTCCACGCGCCGGCCGCGATCACCGCCGTGCCGGTCTCCAGCACGCCGCCGTCGAGGAGGACCGCCCCCGACTCGACACCCAGCGCGCGCCGCCGGTCGAACCGGACACCCGCCCGCCGGGCCGCGGACTCCAGGCGGCGCAACAGCTCCCGGTTGTCCACCGCGAGGTCACCGGGCACCATCAGTCCACTTCGGACACCGGGGCCGGCGGCCGGCTCGCGCTCGCGCAGCTCTCGCCCGGTCAGCCGGTCGACCGCGCGGCCCAGCGAGGCGAGGTGCTCGGCGAGGACGTCCAGCTGCGCGGCGTCCGCGGCGTCGACCGCGGCCACGACCGTGCCACCGGTCAGCAGCGGGACGTCGAGCCGCGCGGCGAACTCCGGCCAGCGGTCGAGCGAGGCAGCGCCCAGGTCGAGCAGGGCCTCCTCACCCGGCCAGGACTCGGTGACCGGCGCGAGCATGCCGCCGGCGACCCACGACGCGCCCCGCGCGGGCGCCGGATCGACGACGGTGACCTCGTGCGAGACGGCCAGGCGCCACGCGACGGACAGCCCGATGACGCCGCCCCCGACGACGACGATCTCGCGGACGATCTCACTCACGGCATCTCACGCTCCCTGCGCCGGCATGATCCGGGTCAGGTTCGACGGTCGGGATCGGCGGATCCCCTCTCAGCCCGGTGCCTCCGGACTCCCGTGCGGACCACCCTCCACGGTAGCGCACCGGTTAGCGTTGAGCCGTGCCTGGACTCGACGGAACCCGCGTCCGCCGCCGGCTCGCGGACGCGCGGCTGTACCTGTGCACGGGGCTGCGGCCGGACCTGGCGGAGTTCGCGGACGCCGCGCTCGCCGGCGGCGTGGACGTGGTGCAGCTGCGGGAGAAGGGGCTCGAGGCGCGCGACGAGCTGGCCGCGCTGGCGACGCTGGCGGAGATCTGCGCGCGGCACGGCGCGCTGCTTTCGGTGAACGACCGGGCGGACGTCGCACTCGCGGCCGGGGCGGACATCCTCCACCTCGGCCAGGACGACCTGCCCGTGCCGTGGGCCCGCCGAATCGTCGGCGACGAGATCGTCATCGGCCGGTCGACGCACGACCGGGGACAGGCCGCCGCGGCCGCCGCGGAGCCGGGCGTCGACTACTTCTGCACCGGCCCGTGCTGGCCGACGCCGACGAAGCCGGGCCGCCCGGCACCGGGCCTGGACCTGGTCCGGACGACCGCGGCGGCCGGCCCGGACCGCCCGTGGTTCGCGATCGGCGGCATCGACGAGGCCCGGCTGCCGCGGGTGCTGGCGGCGGGCGCCACGCGGGTCGTCGTGGTCCGCGCCGTCACGGAGGCGGCGGACCCCCAGACCGCCGCCTCCCGCCTGAGCTCGGCGCTGACCGGCGGCTGACCCGGTACGCGCGGGGAGGCGGGACATGGGCGGCGGACGAGCCGGCAGGGTTCGGCCCGTCCGCCGCGGGCACGAGTGCGGTGCCCTCGAGGGTGTGGCTCAGCCCGTGTACAGGGTCAGGCGCCACACGCTCAGTGGTTCGGTGATCGGCTGGAAGAACGTCGTGCCACCGGTGCGGCAGTTGCCGGAGCCGCCGGAGGTCAGGCCGACCGCCCGCACGCGCGAGCCCGAGCCGGGGTTGGTCACGAGCGAGCCGCCGGAGTCACCCGGCTCCGCGCACACGTTCGTGCGGATCATCTGGAACACGCAGCCCTGTGCGTAGCACACCGTCTGGTTCGTGGCGGTGACGCTGCCGCAGTGCCAGCCCGTCGTCGAGCCGGAACGGCACACGGCCATGCCCCCGAACGCCGAGGCGGCGCCGGTGACGGTCACGTCGCTGCCGGCGGAGTACCGGTCGACGCGCGGGGTCGACACCGCGGAGGACGACGCCACGTGGATCGCGCCGTAGTCGTTCCCCGGGAACGACGAGCCCGCGACGCGGCCGATCGTGCCGCCGGGGCCCGACCAGGTGCCGCCGAGATCGGTGCAGTGGCCGGCCGTGATCACGTACCGGGCGGAGCTGGTCCGGGCGTTGAAGCCCGCCGAGCACCGGGAGCCGGAACTGGTCCGGATCGCCTGGCCACCGATGATGTTCCACATCGGCTCGTAGGCTTGCGGCACGTGTTTGATCATGACGGCGCCCGCACCGAGCGTGGACGCCCAGTCCGAGACGGCCGCGTCCGATCCGTGCACTTCGACGACGAGCGATCTGCTCGCCTTGTCGACGTACCATCCGGTCACTGAGCCCGGCCGGGTCGCGGCCGCCTTGTCCAGCTTGACCTGGGCGACGGACAGGTCCGCCACGGTGCGGGCGGAGGTGTCCGCTCCGGCCGTCGCCGGTGCGGCCATGGAGAGTGCCACGCCGACGGCGAGCAGGCCCGCGCCCGCCCAGCGCAGGAGAGAATTGCGTTTCATCGGTTCTCCCTCGACTTGGGTAGCAGGGAACCCGAAAGCGGCAAGGGATAGATCCGCTCCCGGGGCAAGAGGGATCTGGTTTTTTCGCCATCCGGGACGGATGACGATAATGAAACTATTTCTCGAAGCTGTTTTCGGATATCGGCCGTTCGGGGACAACAATTGCCATTGTGTCCTCCGCCGCGCTACTAACAGTCAGCCCGACTGACCGGTCGGCGGCACCGGCACCGGCACCGAACCGGTCGGCTCGGCGCCGGTCGTGGTGCTCGGCGGACTCGTCCCGGGCTCGCTCGGCTCACCCGGCTCGCTCGGCGGATCGGTCGGCTCCTCGCCCTCGCCGGCCGGTGGCGGCGTGACCGTGACCGTCTCGGTGGCCGGCGGCGTCGTCGACTCACGGGTGGGCGCCGGCGCGTCATCACGTACGCCGCCCTCGTCCGGCTGCTGCCGGACGATGCCGCCGACGGTCGTTCCGTTCCCCCCGGACAGCGGCTCGCCGCGCACCCACTCGACGCCGGTGACCACCAGCATGCCGACCACGAACGCCAGCACACTCGCGGCGATCAGGGCCGGCCAGCGCAGCCGGCGCCGCGCCGGTGGCTGGTCGCTCTCGTCCTCCCCGGCTTCCTCTTCATTCTCTGTCAGGGTCTCGGCCTCGTGGTCGGGCGCCGCTCCCGCGGCGGCCGGCGCTTCGGGCTCGGGTTCGGCCTTCTCCTCGACCAGCGTGACGCGGGTCGGGCCGGCGCGTGTGACCACCAGGTTCCGCACGGTGCGCACGCTCTGCTTGGTGCGCTGGATGGATCGCAGGTAGAGCGCGCCGCCCACGGTGGTGATGACGCTCGCGAGCCCGGCCCCGACCACCGTGCCCGCGACGCCCATGGTCGAGCCGAGCACCGCCGCCGTGACCGCGGCCATGGCCCCGGCCAGGACCTGGGTGAACCGGATGCTGTCGGTGTCGGACTTCTCGCTCATGATCCCTTGCCTGGTCGCCACTTCCACCGTTCCCCAACGACGAGGACGGGCGGTTTGCTCCCCGGGTTGGCTCGTGGTGAGCAGCAACACAGTCCACTATGGACAGTGCATACTCGTGGGATGGACCTGGTGACCGTCGAGGAGATCGCCGCGGCTGCCGAGCGGATCGTGGATACCGCGGTACGCACCCCGCTGCTGCCGTGCGACTGGGCGGATGCCGACCGTCCATTATGGCTCAAGCCGGAGAACCTGCAGCCGATCGGCGCGTTCAAGATCCGCGGCGCGGCCAATGCCATGGCTCGGATTCCGGAGTCCGCGCGGCCACGCGGGGTGGTCGCCTACTCCAGCGGCAACCATGCGCAGGCGGTTGCCTACGTGGCGAAGCGGTTCGGCCTGCCGGCGACGATCGTGGTGCCGGAGAACACGCCGGCGGTGAAGATCGAGGCCACCCGGTCGCATGGCGCGGAGGTGGTCGTCGCGGCGATCACCGACCGGGAGATCGTGGCCGAGCGGCTGGTCACCGAGCGCGGCGCGACGCTGGTCCCGCCGTTCGACCACCCGGACGTCATCGCCGGCCAGGGCACCATCGGTCTCGAGATCGCCGCCGAGCTGCCGTCCGTCGAGCTGGTGCTGGTGCCGGTGAGCGGTGGCGGCCTGGCATCGGGCATCGCCACGGCGATCAAGGCCCGCTGCCCGGCGGCGCGCGTGGTCGGCGTCGAGCCGGCACTGGCCGCCGATGCGGCGGAGAGCCTGGCCGCGGGCCGGCTGGTGCGCTGGCCGGCGGCCGACCGCGCACGGACGATCGCCGACGGGCTGCGGGCCGAGCCGTCGGAGCTGACGTTCGCGCACCTGAGCACGCTCGTGGACGGCATCGTGACGGTGTCGGAGGAGGAGATCCGCGCGGCGGTGGCGCTGCTGGCCCGCCGAGCCCACCTGGTCGCGGAACCGAGCGGCGCGGTGACGACGGCCGCGTACCTGCACCGCGCCGCCGACCTACCACGCGGCCGCACGGTGGCCGTCGTGTCGGGCGGCAACATCGACCCGACGGACCTGGCCGCCCTGCTCGCCACCTGACGCCCGGGTTCGGTCAGGCCGCCTCGTCGGGCTTGGCCGCGGGTGCCGAGCGGCGGCGCTGCGGGACGATGTGGGTCGGCGGGCCGACGATGCCACAGCTGAGGCACTCTCCCGGCCGCGGCGCCTCGGCCGCCGTCTCCGGAGCAAGGCCGGCCGCCACCAACGGCTCGGGCTCGGCAGGTGCCGGCTCCGCGGGAACCGGCTCCTCGGTCGCTTGCTCGGCGGACACCGGCTCGGTCGGGCGCGACTCGGCCGCGCGCGGCTCGGCCTGGCGAGGTTCGGGAGCGGCCGGCCCCAGGACGTCGTTGCGGACGCCCAGCGCCAGTACGCCCCCCACCACGCACAGGCCGGCACACAGCCACATCGCCGTCTGCCAGCCCGCGGTCAGCGCCACCGGGTCCGCGTACGCCGCGCCGCTGAGCCCGGCCGCGGCCGGGAGCACGGCCACCGCCAGCAGGCTGCCGGTCCGGGCGATCGCGTTGTTCACGCCCGACGCGACGCCCGCGTGCCGGTCCGCGGCCGACGCCAGCACCGTCGCGGTCACCGGTGCCACCACCGTCACCAGGCCCAACCCGAAGAGCACCGTCGCCGGCCCCACCACCAGCAGGTACGACGCGCCCGGCGTGACCTGGGTGTACCACAGCATCGCCGCCGCTATCAGGAACGGCCCCACCACGAGGAACCAGCGCGGCCCGAACCGCTGCGCCGCCTTGCCCGAGCGCGCGGACAGCAACAGCATCAGCGCCGAGATCGGCAGGCCGGCGAGCCCGGCGGCGGTCGGCGAGTAACCGAGCGAGATCTGCAGCTGCAGGACGAACAGCATCATCACGCCACCGAGCGCCGCGTACACGACGAACGTCAGCGCGTTCGACACCAGGAAGGTCCGGTTCGCGAACAGGTCCGGCGGCACCAGCGGGTCGTGCGAGCGGCGCTGCACCACGACGAACGCGGCCAGGCACCCGACGCCGACCACCACCGACACCAGCACGAGCGGATCCGCGAACCCGCGCCCGGGCCCCTCGACCAGCGCCGCGGTCAGCCCGGCCAGCCCGAGCGCGCCGAGGACCGAGCCAGCCAGGTCCGGGCGCCCGCCCATCTGCTGGTCGCACGACTCCGGCACGAACCGCCGGGTGAACCACACGCACAGCAGCGCGATCGGCACGTTCACGAGGAAGGCCAGCCGCCAGGACCACACCTGCACCAGCATGCCGCCGACCAGCGGGCCGACCGCGCCGGCGATCCCACCGAGCCCCGACCACGCGCCGATCGCCCGCGCCCGGTCCGTCCGCACGAACGACGACTGGATGATCGCGAGTGCCCCCGGGGTCAGCAGCGCACCGCCGATGCCCTGCAGCACGCGCGACACGACGAGCATCTCCGTCGACTGCGCGAGCCCGCACAGCACCGACGAGACGCCGAACCAGGCGACGCCGAGCAGGTAGATCCGCCGCCGGCCGTACCGGTCCCCCAGCGAACCGGCGATCAGGATCAGCGCGGCCAGCGACAGCAGGTACCCGTCGAGGATCCACTGCAGCCCGGACACCGACGCGGAGAACTCCTGCCCGATCCGCGGCAGCGCGATGTTGACCACCGTGCCGTCGAGGAACGCCATCCCCGAGCCGAGGATCGTCGCCGCGAGCACGCCGCGGGCCGCCGGACTGCCCCAGCGGACCTCACCCCGGCTCAGCGCTGTGCTCACGGTTCGCTCCACTCCTCCGCTACTCGCCGTCTTCCCTCCTCACGTGCTCGGCGCTGACGCACCTGCGCGCGATCGTCAGTCCAGACGGCGAACGCTCCGTCGCTCCCGCTCACGGCGCTCACGGTTCGCTCCACTCCTCCGCTACTCGCCGTCTTCCCTCCTCACGTGCTCGGCGCTGACGCACCTGCGCGCGATCGTCAGTCCAGACGGCGAACGCTCCGTCGCTCCCGCTCACGGGTCATGTCGGCCGGTTCAGCTCCGCCACGAACTTGTACCGGTCGCCGCGGTACACCGAGCGCACCCACTCCACCGGGCGCTCCGTCATGTCGTAAGAGTGCCGGGACAGCAGCAGCATCGGCATCCCGACGTCCGCGCCGAGCAGCTCGGCCTCGTGCGGGCCGGCGAGCGCGGTCTCGATGGTCTCCTCCGCGTGGCCCATCTCCACGTCGTAGCGCTCGCGCAGCACCTGGTACAGCGAGCCGCCCGCGGAGACGTACTTTCGCAGGCCGCGGAACCGGCCGAGCGGCAGGTGCGAGGTCTCGATCGCCATGGGCTCGCCGTCGGCGAGGCGCAGCCGCTGCATGCGGAGGATCTTCGCACCCGTACGGACACCGAGCAGCGTCGAGAGCTCACCCTCGGCCGGGATCTCGGCGATGTCGAGCAGCCGGGACGACGGCTCGCGGCCCTGCGCGCGCATGTCCTCTGTGTACGACGACAGCTGGAGCCGTTGCGCCACCTTCGGTTCCGCCGCGAACGTGCCCTTGCCCTGCACCCGCAGTAGCCGGCCTTCCACCGTCAGGTCGGCGAGCGCCTGGCGAACGGTTGTCCGAGAGACGTCGAACTCGGCGGCCAGGGAACGTTCGGTCGGGATCGGCGAGCCCGGTGGCAGCGAGCTGAGCAGCTCCAACAGGTGCCGCTTGAGCCCCCAGTACTTGGGCTCACGCAGCGCACGACCGGTGTCGGGCTCGTGCGCGGCCGACGTTTCCAGCATGGCTCCTCCAGACGACGACTTCCCTGCTACAGGATGCCTTCCCAACGGCCCGCGGCGCGATCACACCCGCCGGATGTGGGAAATCCGTTACTCCCGTGGCTGCTCCCATGGCGCTGGCCCACCCTACAGCGATAGCATGATTGGTCTAGACCTACTCGCCGGTCAAGGAACGAGCACGACGGCAGCTGGAGGACGAATGCCCGGTGCGGGCGCGCTGATGGCCGCGGAGATCGCCGAGCAACCGGCCGTGTTCGACGCCGTGGTCACGCGGCGCGCGGAGCTGGCCGCGGTCGCCGAGCGGCTGGCCGCGCACCGGCCGCGGTTCGCGCTGCTCGCCGCGCGGGGTTCGAGCGATCACGCCGCGCTGTACACGAAGTACCTGATCGAAGTACTCCTCCAACTTCCCTCTGGTCTCGTGTCCCCGTCCACGACCACCCTCTACGGCGCCGAGCCGGACCTGGCCGGCGTGCTGTACGTGACCGTCAGCCAGAGCGGCGGCTCGCCGGACCTGGTGGAGGCGACGCAGGCGGCCCGTGCCCGCGGCGCGCTGACCGTCGCGGTGACCAACACCCCGGACTCGCCGCTCGCGCGGATCGCCGAGCACGCGGTGGAGATCGGCGCGGGCACCGAGCGCGCGGTCGCCGCCACCAAGACCTACACGGCCACGCTGCTCACCACCTACCTGCTGGTCGACGCCGCGCGCGGGGGCTCGGGCGAGGAGGTGGCGAACATCGGCGAGCTCGCCCGCGCCACGCTCGCGGGCTCGGCCGGCGCGGTGACCGCGGCGATGGAGCGGTACCGGGACGTGGAGCGGCTGGTGACCACGGGGCGCGGCTACTCGTCGGCCACCGCGGCCGAGGCGGCGCTCAAGCTCGCGGAGACCAGCTACCTCGGCGCCCGCGCGTACAGCGGCGCGGACCTGCTGCACGGCCCGGTCGCGGCGATCGACTCGCGCACCGGCGTGATAGCGGTGACCAGCCGGGGCCGCGGCGGCGACGCGATGCGCGACGTGGTGCCCGCCGTCCGCGACCGCGGGGCGGACGTGCTCGCGGTCGGCTCGGCGGCCGCCGACGTGCCGGCGTCCGCGCGGATCGACGTGCCGGCGACCGCCGAGGAGGTCGCGCCGATCCTGGAGATCCTGCCGCTGCAGCGGCTCGCGCTGGAGCTCGCGCTGGCCCGCGGCGGCGACCCGGACCAGCCGCGCGGGCTGAGCAAGGTGACCCGAACCCGGTGACCAACTACTTACCCGCGGTGGCGGCGACCCCTACACTTTCCGGGGTGCGAAGGACATCGTTCGCCCGCTGGCCGTGTTCCGTCGCAAGAACCATGGACCTTCTCGGTGACCAGTGGACGCTGCTCGTGCTCCGCGAGGCGTACTACGGTGTCCGCCGCTTCGACAAGTTCCAGGCCTCGCTCGGCATCGCCCGCAACACGCTCACCGAGCGGCTGGATCGCCTCACCGGCGCCGGCCTGCTCGACCGGGTCCGCTACCAGGACCGCCCGGCCCGCTACGAGTACCCGCTGACGGACATGGGCCGCGACTTCTTCCCGGCGCTCGCCGCGATCATCCGGTGGGGCGACCAGTGGCTCGACGGTGGCGCGGGCCCGCCCGCGCTGCTGCGCCACCTCGACTGCGACCGGCACACGACCGCCCACGTGCACTGCGCGCACTGCGGCGGCACGCTCGACGCGGACCGGGTGGTCTTCGAGCCAGGCCCCGGACTGTCCACTGTGGAGGCACCGTGAGCGAAAGCATGGAAGGACGCCTTCCGGACACTCAACGTCAGGAAGGCGTCCTTCCTGGCATGTGCGTGGTCGGGGTCGACGCCGGTGCCACGTCCACCCGGGCGCTCGCGATCGGGTTGGACGGCGCGGTCGTCGGGCGCGGGGCGGCCGGGGGCGGCAACCCCAACTCGCACCCGCCGGAGCTCGCGGGCAAGCGGGTCGCCGAGGCGGCCCGGGACGCGATCGCCGGTGGCGGCGAGGTCCTCGCGTGCGTGCTGGGCATGGCCGGCGTCAGCAAGTTCACCGACGCGGACGTGGTCGAGACCTACATCTCGTCGCTGCGGCAGGTCGGTGTCGGCTGCCGGATCGAGATCGTGAGCGACGCCGAGGTGGCGTTCGCCTCGGGCACCGCGGAGCCGGACGGCGTGGTGCTGATCGGCGGCACCGGCTCGATCGCGGCCCGCATCGTGGATCGCCAACTGGTCTCCTGGGTCGGCGGCCTCGGCTGGATGCTCGGCGACGAGGGTTCGGCGTACTGGATGGGCCGCGAGGCGGTGCGGGTGACGTTGCGGCGACTGCAGACGCTGGAGCCACCGAGCCCGCTGGGCGAGGCCGTGCTGCGGGCGTCGTTGCCCGGGCGCACGTCGACCGACGGACCCCGCCTGGCGAACCAGCTGATCACGGCGGCGAACGCGGAGCCGCCGATCCGGCTGGCCCGCTTCGCGTCGACGGTCAGCGAGTACTGCGAGACCGACCCGGTGGCGGCGAAGATCGTCGACGACGCCGCGGAGCTGCTCGCCCGGCTCGCGATGGACGCCCGCCCCGCCGACGAGCGCACGCCCATCGTGCTCGCCGGCAGCGTGGTCGGGCCGGACAGCCCGGTCGGCGTGGCGCTGCGCCGCACGCTCGCCGCGTACACGCCGGTGCCCGTGGAGTTCGCACCGGACGGGGCGGTGGGCGCGGCGTGGCTGGCCGCTCTCGACGTCTCGGGTCCCGACGCGCCGCGGCCTAGAACGGGATCCTGAGCACGATCGCGGTGGCGTTGTCCTGGCCGCCGGCCACGTCCGCGGCGGCCAGGATGCGCTCGACCATCGCGCCCGGCTCGATGTGCAGCCGCAGGATCTCCCGGATGCGCGGGTAGGGCACCTGCTCGGCGACGCCGTCGCTGCACAGCAGGTAGACGTCGCCGGGCGCGGGCACCACGCTCAGCACGTCCGGCTCCGGCCGCGCGGCGTGCCCGACGTAGCGGGTCAGGTGGTAGCGGGCGGCGTCGGCCTGCGGCGAGTCGAGTGGGTAGAGCCCGTGCGCCACGCCGAGCCAGGCCATCGTGTGGTCGACGGTCAGCAGCTCCAGCAGGTCGTCGCGGAATCGGTAGACGCGCGAGTCGCCGAGCTGGGCGATCCAGAGCGTGGCATCGACGCCCTCCGCGTCCTCCGCGTCCGCGGCGAGCAGCGCGGTCAGCGTGCAGCCGGCCATGCCGACGTCGCGCCGCGCGATCTCGGAGACCTGGTCCTGCGCGGCGGCGACCGCCTCGCGGATCGACCGCGGCCCGAGCTTGCCCCGCGCGGCCGTGATCCCCTCGACGAACGTGTCCACAGTGGTCCGTCCGGCGAGCGCGCTCCCGTCGCTGTCCCCCATGCCGTCCACGACGACGGCGAGCAGCGGGTCGAGGTCCAGGTGCGCGACATCGAAGTTCGCCCGATAGCGGCGACCGACCTCGCTACCGAGGGCCCCAGTTAACGCACTCACGAACGCATCCTAGGGTGCCGAAGCCCCGGATGGTCCGCCGGAAGTGACCTTCGCAGTACAACCGCGCTGGCCGCGACGGTCGCGGCGACGAGCGGCCAACTGAGCGCGACACGGGCGACACCGAGCGCGACCACCCAGCCGGACCACCACAACAGGCCGAACACGATGACTCGCAGCGTGTACTGGCCGAACACCCACACCCAGCTCGCCAGCCCGTACGCGCGCAGCAGGTCAGGGTCCCGGCGCCATCGGGTCTTCTGGCCGAGCAGCACGCCGACGACGACGCCGAGCAGCGGCCAGCGGATCAGGATACTGACCGCCCAGGCGAGCGCGCTGGCCACATTGGACAGCAGCTGGACGAGGAAGAAGTCCTGCGCGCGCCCGGTGTAGAGCGCGACCAGGGCGGCCGCGGACACGGCGGCGACGCTCGCGAGCACCGCGGTCACCCGGCCGCCGCGGAGCAGCCGCAGCAGGCCGACCAGCGCGCCGGCGACGACCGCGGCGAGCGCACCCCAGGCGATCGACCGGCCCGACGCGAGCCAGCCGAGCACGAACACGGCCGGTGGGATGGTCGCGTCGACCGCTCCGCGCCGGCCGCCGAGCAGCTCGCGCAGGGAGGTCCCGGTCGCCTGGTCGGTCACGGTGTCCAGCCTGCCTCATGGCCTCGTAGTTAGGTAGCCCTAACTTGCCACGTGGCACGTCTTGTTATTCCGTGCTTGGTGCCCGAAGCACGGAATTGGCGGTGTCCATGGCGAACGCGTCCTCGTCGGCCTGCGCGGTCTGCGGTCGGCGAATTCCCGCACAGCACGGAAAGGGCAGGAGACGCCGATACTGCTCGGCGACCTGCCGTAGTGCCGCGCGGCGTTCTCGCGCCGCCTCTGTCAAAGACAGCTTGACGTATTCGCCGCGTCAAACGCACCTTGACGGCGAGGGAGGCCGCTGCCCGGCGCCGCTGGACGGGGTGTCCCGGGCCCGCGATCGGGCGCGCAGTGCCGAGGAGGCCCTGCGGCGGGCGGTCGAGCGGGCCCGGGAGACCGGCCACACCTGGCAGGAGATCGGCGACGTGCTCGGTACTTCACGGCAGGCGGTGTTCCAGCGCTTCGGGCGGCCGGCCGGGCCCCCGGTGCCGTCCGGCGTGGTGGAGCGCGCGATCGTGTTGCTCGCCGACGTCGCGGCGCTGCGGTGGAGCGCGGTCCGGGCGGACTTCGACGAGCGGATGCTCGCGGAGATCACGCCGGAGAGGCTGGCGGAGGTGTGGGCGCAGGTGGCGGCCGGCGTCGGGAGGTACGAGCGGATGGGCGAGCCGTACGCGCTGCGGGCCGGCGAGCTCACCGTGGTCAACGTGCCGCTGCACTGCGAGGCGGGCGAGGTGCTCGGTCGCGTCGCGTTCAACGCCGACGGCAGCGTCGGCGGGCTGTACCTGCTGCCCGCCTGACCTCCCTCACGTCCGTTGTCGAGGTGGGAGGTACTCGTGAGGCGATCGCTGGTCCTGGGCATGCTCGTCGTGGCGCTGCCCGCGCCCTCGGTTCCGGTGGCGAACCCGCTGCCGGCACTGGACTGGGTGGTGTCGGCGTCCACGCGGCCGCCGGTTTCCGAGGCGGAGCAACGCGAGCACCTGTCGGCGTCGTGGCTGGTCGCGCTGTCGGTGGACGAGCGCGGCCTGATCCACACGCTGCGCTTCGTCCCGTACGTGCCGTCACCGGCGTCGTGGTCCGAACTGGACAGTCGGCCGCGGACACGCGGGTCTCCTTCGGCACCTACGACCTCACCGGCGGCTGCCGTGACGGCACGCCCGCCCAATGGGCTCGGCCTTCAAGCTGTACGTGCTGGGCGCGGTCGCCGAGGGGCGGCCGAGCTGGGACCGGGAGCTCGCGATCCGCGAGGATCGGAAGAGCCTGCCGAGCGGCGCGCCGCAGGACGAACCGCCCGGGACGCGGTCGCCGCTGCGCGACGACGCGACTACGCGAACCTGATGATCTCCCGCAGCTACCGCTACCAGGTGCTCGCCGGGACGTACCTCGCGCGGCCGCCCGGGGCTGCGCGCGGCCCTGCTGCCGGTCGTGGACTCGGTGCCCCGCAACGGGATCCGGCCGTGGACCGAACCGCGTACGCTGGAGATCGAGTGGTTCGGCTCCCCGCACGACATGTGCGAGGCGTTCGCCGGGCTCCGGACGGCCGGTGACCCCGCGGTGGGCCATGCACTGTCCATAACGGACGGTGGCATCGGTCTGGACCGGGCGAGCTTTCCCGAGGTCTGGTTCAAGGGTGGCTCGGAACCGGGCGTGCTGACGCTGAACCACCTGGCCCGCACCGCGGACGGCCGGGTGCTGGTGTCGAGCCTGATGCTGTCGGACCCGGACCGCGCGCCGCCCGGGTCCTCCCGGGCCGAGGCCATGGCCCTGGTCCGCGGCGGCCTGGAGCTGGCGTAGGTTCGTCCGTTCGGCTCGAGTGGTCCGTTCGGACCACGAGCATTTCGCCGCGGTAACCGGACGGTCACGAGACGCCGCCGGTTCGCGCGAAATTCGGGCGCGGACCGAACGACGAAGTGCCAATGTTGTACGAGGTGGATGCGCCAGTGTGGAGCCCCGGCAGGCGCACGGTGGAGTGCCGCCAACCGACGGTGGCGTAGGTCGGGAATCACACGGCATCCTGAGCGTTGCGAAAGGATGGGGAACCGGGAGGGGAGGCGACCGTGCCAGGGTTGTCGAGTTGGGTGGCGATCGGGGACAGCTTCACCGAGGGACTGAGCGATGTCGCACCGGACGGCTCCTATGTGGGGTGGGCGGACCGGCTGGCGCGGACGCTTGCCGTGCGGGACCCGCGGTTCCAGTACGCCAACCTGGCCCTGCGCGGGAAGCTGCTGCGGGAGGTCATCGACGAGCAGGTGCCGGTGGTGCGGCAGGTACGGCCCGACCTGGTGACCATCTGCGCCGGCGGCAACGACCTGATCGTGCCGGGCAGCGACGTCGACCAGCTCGCCGACCAGTTCGAGCAGGCCGTGATCACGCTGCGGGAGGCCGGATGCGAGGTCGTCGTCTTCACCGGGCCGGACCCGAAGGGGCAGCCCGTCGTACGCCGCGTCCGGGGCAAGGTCGCCATCTACAACGCCCACCTGCGCGCGATCGCCGACCGGCACGGCGCCAAGCTCGTCGACCTCTGGGCCATGCCCGTGCTCATCGACCTCCGCGCGTGGAGCGACGACCGGCTGCACTTCTCCTCGGAAGGTCACCGGCGGATCGCGTTGCGTACGTCGGAAGTCCTGGGCGTCGCGGTCACCGAGGACTGGCGCGAGCCCTGGCCGCCGGTCGATCCCACGCCGTGGTTCCGCTCGCGCCAGGCCGATCTCGCGTGGACCCGCACGCATCTGTTGCCGTGGGTACGCAGGCAGTTACGGGGCGAGTCCATGGGCGACGGACTGGTCCCCAAACGGCCCGAGCTCGAGCCGTTCGTCAACCAGAACACGGGAAACGGCCGGGCGGCCGCGATCTCGGAAGGCGTCCTTCCTGGCATTTCCGCAGCGAGAACCGGCCGGCACAGTCCCCCATCCACGCCGGCCGGCTCGCTGGGCAGCACACCCCCACGTTGGTAGTGCCGCCGCGGCGCTCACATCAGGCTCCGGACGTCGAGCACCCGCGCGCAGCCTCCCACTCCGGGGCGCCGATCGGCTAAACGTTCGCTAAACGACCAGCCGCACGGTCCGCCCGATCACCGCCGGCCCCAGCGTCCGGGTGCCCTCGGAGAACTCGCTCGCCAGCCGCGCCAGCCACACGATCTCCTGCTCCTGCCCGGTTTCCAGTCCGGCCTCGACCACCGCGAGCAGGTTCGCCCACTCCTGGTCGATCCAGTCGATCGCGTCCGCGGGGGAGGACATCGCCGCGCAGGGCACGTCCGGGAACCGCTCGCTCACGGGCTTCTCGTCAGCGGCTCCCGCGCGTAGCTGACGTTTCGCCAGGTCCGCACCTATCAGGTAGTAACGGCGCAGCCGCGCCCGCGCCGCCTCTTTGTCCACACCGGACAGCTCGTGCTCGGCGAGCTCCTGGGCGTGCAGCCGGACCAGGTCGTGCATGACGAACACGTCGCGACTGGTCTCGGTGACCACGAAGGACCCGGCCAGCATCCGCAGCCACCGCCGGGCCTGTTCGACGTCCACACCGCACAGCGCCGCCACCGGGTACGGGCCGATCATCGTGCCGGGGAACAGCCCCAGCACCCGCACGGTCTTCGCGTGCTCGGGCCGCAGCCGGCGGTAGGTGACGTCGAGCGCGGCACGCACGCTGGTGTCGGCCTCCTCGAGGTCCAGTGCGGACAGCCGGCCGCGCTCGTCGGCGAGCTCCTCGACCAGGTCCGCGACCGACCACTGTGGACCGCCGGTGAGCCGCGCGCCCGCGATCCGCAGCGCGAGCGGCAGGTGCCCGCACAACCGGGCGAGCCGACGCCGCAGCTCACGGTCCCGGCCCTGCGCGGGCGTGCCGGCCATGTGCTCGAGCAGCGACTCCGCCGCGTCCGCCGCGAGCGTGCCGAGCACGAGCAGCCGCGCCCCGGTCCACGCCACGAGCGCGTCCAGCCGTACCCGCGTCGTCACGACGACGAGCGACGACGAGCCCGCGGGCAGCAGCGGGCGGATCTGCTCGGAGTCCCGCGCGTCGTCGAGCACCACCAGCACCCGGCGGTCGGCCAGGATCGACCGGTACAGCGCCGCCCGGTCGTCGACGTCGACCGGCACGTCGTCCACGCTCACGCCGAGCGCCAGCAGGAACTGCGTGAGCACGTCGGCGGCGGAGGCCGGCGCGTGCTGCGGGTCGAACCCGCGCAGGCTCGCGAACAGCTGCCCGTCCGGGAACCGGTCAGCGACCCGGTGCGCCCACAGCACCGCGAGCGCGGTCTTGCCGACCCCGGCCGGTCCGGCGAGGACGGCGACGGCGGACTCGGCCGGCTTCGTCTCGCCCGGCAGCAGCCGCGCGAGCCACGCGAGCTCCTCCTCCCGGCCGGCGAACCCGGACGGCGCGCGCGGCAGCTGCGCGGGCACGAGCACGCCGATCCGCGGCGTGATCACCGGCTCCGGCGAGGGCTCGAGCAGCGTCGTGTCGTCGCGCAGCACCCGCAGGTGCAGGCCGCGCAGCTGCGGTCCGGGGTCCATGCCCAGCTCTTCGGCGGCCCGGTGCGCGAAGCTCTGGTACGCGGCGAGCGCGGTGGCCCGGCGCCCCGAGCGGTAGAGCGCGAGCACGAGCTGTCCGACGAGCCGCTCGCGATAGGGCTGTTCGTCGACCAGATGCGTCAGCTCACCGATGATCTCGTGGTGCCGGCCGAGCTCGAGGTCGGCGTCGAAGCGCGCCTCGAGCACGGCGAGTCGCAGCTCGGTCAGCTCGGGCGCGACGAGCCGGCCGCCGAGGTCGGCGAGCTCGGTGCCCCGCCACAGCGCCTGCGCCTGGCGCAGCAGGTCGGCCCGGCGCACCGCGGGCGTGCCGCGCGCCTCGGCGAGCAGCGAGCGCGCGACGGTCACGTCGATCAGCGCCTCGTCCACCTCGATCCGGTAGCCCGGCGAGGCCGTCGCGATCCGTACGTCGCTCCCGGCGCCTGTGCCCGTGCCTGTGCCGCCGTCGATCTCCGCGAGGCGCTGGCGCAGCCGGGACACGTAGCCCTGCACCATGGTCCGCGCGCTCGCCGGCGGCTCGTGGCGCCACAGCACGTCGACCATGCGGTCGAGCGGCACCACCTGGTTCGGCTCGAGCAGCAACATCGCGAGCACGCCCCGCATGCCGGGCCCGCCGATCGGCACGTTGCGACCGTGGACCAGGACCTGCACCGGACCGAGCAGGCAGAACCTCAGCCCGGCGACCGTCGCGGCGGCTCGCGAGCCGTTGTCGTCGGCCACGTCACCACCCCCAGTGACACCGGGCGCTTCCGCCCGGTTGATGTGCACAAGGTACGGGCTAACCCGCCGCGAAGCGATCTCCGTGGTAGGCGCGTCCTCCAGATGGCCTAACGGCCGCGACGACTGCGCGTGACTGGCGCCGGCTTGGCCTCCGCCCCCGGTTCACCAGCCTACGCGGAGGGACCGACACTCCCGTCCGGCGACAGCCGGCCCTGTGGACAAGCACTTCTGTCCGCTTTGGTCCTTCCCTCGGCGCGTCTCGCCCACGCGTCGCCACGGATCACGCCGTACGGGTCGTTTCTCGCTGGCGCGATCCCGCTGCCGATCAGCCGCAGGTGCCGCCGGCACGCGGGGGCCCCCCGATTTCCAGTCTATTCGGCGGGTCTGACGGTTTCGGCCGGTGCGGCTCGGCTGGGGACAAACGGCCGGCGCGAGTGGAGTGCGCCGGCCGTCCGTCGGTCCGCCTAAACGGCTCAGCGGCTCAGCGGAGTGAAGTCGCGGTCCGCCATGTGCGCCGGGCGTGGTGGGGTGCCGCCGTACGGGGCCACCAGCGTGTTCTCCACGCTGTTGAACACCAGGAAGATGTGCGACCGCGGGAACGGCGTGATGTTGTTGCCCGCACCGTGCATCAGGTTCGCGTCGAACATGATCGCCGAGCCCGCCGGTGCGGTGAACTGCTCGATGCCGTACGCGCTCGCGAGGTTGGTCAGGTGCTCGGCACTCGGCACCCCGATCTCGTGGTCGGTGATCGCGGTCCGGTAGTGCTCCGGCGGCGTCCGGCCCGCGCACGGCACGAACGTCCGGTGCGAGCCCGGCATCAGCATCAGCCCGCCGTTGAACGGGTGGTGGTCGGTCAGCGCGATCGACATGCTGACCGCCCGCGGCGTGGGCATGCCGTCCTCGGCGTGCCACGTCTCGAAGTCCGAGTGCCAGTAGTGCCCGCGCCCCTCGAACGCCGAGAGGTACGTCGCCCGGCTCTGGTGCACGTACACGTCCGAACCGAGGATCTGCCGGGCGCGGTCGAGCACCCGCGGGTCCCGCACGAGCTCGGCGACGAGCGCGGACGCCCGGTGCACGCCGAAGATCGTGCGCACCTCGCCGTCCTCGACGACGACGCCGTCGGCCGGGCGCTCGGCGGCTAGCCGGTCGAGCTCGTGGCGGAAGGCGTCTACCTCCGGCGGGCTGAGCAGGTCGTTGTGGATCGAGTAGCCCCGGCTGTCGTGTCCCGCCAGGGTCGCCGGGTCGAGCGGACCGACCGCCGCGGTGGTCCACACGGTCGGCTCCGTGCGGTCGAGCAGGTCGGGCTCGCCGGCCATCCTTGTGGGATACGGATCGGCGGTCCCGGTGTCGGTGAGCGTCATGCGCTCGTCCCCTCCATCTCGGGTTTTTCTTTGATCAGCGGATAGACGCCGTTCTCGTCATGCACCTCGCGGCCGGTCACCGGGGGGTTGAACACGCACACGGTGCGCATGTCGGTGCGCGGCCGGAGCTGGTGGTGGTCGTGCTTGTCCAGCAGGTAGAGGCTGCCGGGCCGCAGCTCGTGGGTCGTGCCGGTCGCCTTGTCGAGCAGCTCGCCCTCGCCCTCGATGACGAACACCGCCTCGACGTGGTTGGCGTACCAGAAGTCGTTGACCGTGCCGGCGTAGAGCGTCGTCTCGTGGACGGAGAAGCCGACGCCCTCCTTGGCCAGCACGAGCCGCCTGCTGCGCCAGTTCGGCGTCTTGATGTCGCGGTCGGTGTCGTCCAGTTCCCGCACCGATCTGACCAGCATGTACTACTCCTCCTCAGGCGCAGACTTCGTTCACGGCGGCGACGAGCCGGTCGAGCCCGTCACCCAGCTCTTCGTCGGTCACGGTGAGCGGCGGCATGACCTTGGCGACCTCGCCCTCGGGGCCGGAGGTCTCCATCAGCAGGCCACGGTCGAACGCGGCGCGGCAGACCGTCGACGCGAGCTCGCCGGTCTCGAACGACAGACCCCGGGCAAGCCCTCGGCCCTTGGCGCGCATCGGCGTGCCCGGCAACGCCTCGACGAGCCCGTTCAGCACGCGGTCGACCTGCTCGCCCTTCGCGAGCGTGCTCTTCTCGAGCTTGTCGTCGCTCCAGTACGTGCGCAGCGCCTCTGTCGAGGCGACGAACGCGGGGTTGATGCCACGGAACGTGCCGTTGTGCTCGCCGGGCTCCCAGATGTCGAGGTCCGGGCGGAACAGCGTGAGCGCGAGCGGCAGGCCGTAGCCGCCGATCGACTTGGACAGGCACACGATGTCCGGGGTGATGCCGGCGGACTCGAAGCTGAAGAACGGGCCGGTACGCCCGCAGCCCATCTGCACGTCGTCGACGATCAGCAGTATGTCGTGGCGCTTGCACAGGGCGGCGAGGCCGCGCAGCCACTCGTCGCGCGCGACGTTGACGCCGCCCTCGCCCTGCACCGTCTCGACGATCACCGCGGCCGGCTCGTTGAGCCCCGAGCCGCTGTCCTCGAGCAGCCGCTCGAACCAGAGGAAGTCCTCGACCTTGCCGTCGAGGTAGTTGTCGTAGGGCATCGGGGTGGCGTGCACGAGCGGGATGCCGGCGCCGCCGCGCTTCATCGAGTTGCCGGTGACCGACAGCGCGCCCAGCGTCATGCCGTGGAACGCGTTCGTGAAGTTGATGATCGACTCGCGGCCGGTGACCTTGCGGGCGAGCTTGAGCGCCGCCTCGACCGCGTTCGCCCCGGCCGGCCCGGGGAACATGATCTTGTAGTCCAGCCGGCGCGGCTGTAGGACGACCTCGGTGAAAGTCTCGAGGAAGTCACGCTTGGCGACCGTCTGCATGTCCAGGGCGTGCGTGACGCCGTCGCGCTGCAGGTAGTCGATCAAGGCCTGCTTCAGCACGGGGTTGTTGTGGCCGTAGTTGAGCGCTCCCGCTCCGGCGAAGAAGTCGAGGTAGGGCTCGCCGTCCTCCCGGTACAGCCACGAACCGACGGCGCGGTCGAACACGACCGGCCAAGATCGGCAGTAGCTGCGGACCTCCGACTCGAGCGTCTCGAAAACGTTCACGTTTCTCCTCAAACGCAGGGACATATGATGGATGCGCTTTCGGCGCGTGATCAGACGTCCATTTAGCGGAATGGTGACTAGGCGGACACTGATCTGATGCCCGGCGCATTGACGAACGGTCCGATGCGGAAGCGCAGCTCGGACTCGTGCTCGTCCGGGAACTCAGCCGCGTCGAACACACCGGCCCGGTCCATGCTCGCCCCCCAGCGCTGCGCCAGCGAGGCGAACATGGCGTTGGAGGCGGAGTTGTCAGCCGTGATCGTGGTCTCCATGTACCGCACGCCGTCGTCGGCGAGGCGGGTCACCAGCGCATCCAACAGCGCACCGGCCGTGCCCCGGCCGCGCTGGGAGCGATCCACCGCGATCTGCCACACCACGACCGTGTCGAGTGCGGTGGGTCTGCGGTAGCCGATCACGAATCCGACGACGTCATCGCCCACCCGGGCGACGAGCGATGTGTCGGCGAAATCGTGGCACCACATGAGGTACGCGTAGGAAGAGTTCAGATCGAGCTTTCCGGAATCGCGAGCGATTCGCCAGATTGCCCTTCCATCCTTTGTGGACGGCTTGTTGATCTCTCGTCCCGACGGCCTCCGTATGTCACCGTTGGCACGGTTGGCGTGCTTTCCGGACATATCAAAGGAACGTAACAGAGAATTTTCCCGCGCTCAGAAGGGGCAGGTCAGAGAGGGCGGATCACCTGCGGGTTCGGAATATACCCTGTGACAACCCTCGCAGGATTGTTGCGATCACAACAACAAACATGGTATATAGCCGAGTGGCCATTAGGATCTTCCTCGTTGACGATCATGAAATCGTCCGGCGCGGGATCGCGGACCTCTTCGAGGACCATTCGGACCTCCAGATCGTCGGCGAGGCGGCATCGGTCGCCGAAGCCACCGCACGGATCCCGGCGAGTGGTGCCGACGTGGCCGTCCTCGACGTGCGCATGCCCGACGGCAACGGCGTGGAGCTGTGCCGTGACCTGCGCTCGCAGCTGCCCGAGCTGCGCTGCCTCATCCTCACCTCGTACTCCGACGACGAGGCACTGCTCAACGCGATCATGGCCGGCGCATCCGGATTCGTGCTGAAGGAGGTCCTCGGCAACGACCTGATCAGCGCGATCCGCCGGGTCGGCGCGGGCGGCTCGCTGCTCGACGGCCGGACGACGGAGGCGCTGATGAAGCGCCTGCGCCGCGGCCGCGACGGAGACGGCCCACTCGCGGACCTCACCGACCAGGAGCGGGCGGTGTTCGACCTGATCGGCGAGGGCATGACGAACCGCCAGATCGCCGAGCGCCTGTTCCTCGCGGAGAAGACGGTCAAGAACTACGTGTCGCACCTGCTCGCGAAGCTGGGTATGCAGCGCCGTACCCAGGCCGCGGTCCTGGCCGCGGAGCTCAAGTCCCGCCGGCCACCCGACTCCTGACAGGACTTGTCCACAACCGACGAGGTTGTCCACAGCCGACCGCGCCCATCCCCGTTTGTCAGCGTGCGCCGGTAGGCTGGCACGTGAGGGTGGCCCCCGGGACAGGGTGGGGCTTTCGTTTCTTGCGTTCCGCACGCGCGTGCGCGCGGGGGAGGTTGTGGCCCAGGTCCATCGGGGGTGGTGGGCTTGGTTTACTCGGGTGGTAGGGGGACTCGCCAGGTCAGGTGGGTGCCGCTTTCCGGAGCCGGCGTCACCGCCAGTGAGCCGCCGAACTTGGCCGCGCGGCGCTCGATGTTCAGCAGGCCCGAGCGGGCGGCGTCTGGCCGCACGCCGACGCCGTCGTCCACCACCTCGATCACCAGGTCCGTGTCCGCGTCGACGGCGACCACGATCGAGCCCGCGTGCGAGTGCCGCACCGCGTTGCTCACCGCCTCCCGCAGCGCCGCCGTCGCGTGTGTCGCCAGCTCCTCGCCGACCAGCGTGTCGACCGCACCCGAGATCCGCACCGACGGCGACACCTCGGTACCCGCCGAGAGCTCGTCGATGACGTCCAGCAGCTGGCGGCGCAGGCTCGCCTGCGAGTCCGAGCCCGCCGTCTGCAGGTCGAAGATCGACGTACGGATCTCGCGCACCGTCTCGTCCAGCTGCTCGACCGCCCGCGTCACCCGCCCGCGCACCTGCGGGTCGACGATCCGGCGCACCGTCCCCTGCAGACTCATCCCGGTCGCGAACAGCCGCTGGATCACGTGATCGTGCAGGTCACCGGCGATCCGGTCGCGGTCGGCGAGCACGTCGAGCTGCCGCTGCGCCCGATGCTTCTCCGCCAGCTCCAGCGCGAACGCGACCTGGTCGGCGAACGACGCGAGCAGCGGCACCCCGTTACGCACGTACTGTGGCGCCCCCTTCTCGCGCATCGCGAGCAGCACGCCGCGCACCACGTTCCCGGCGCCGAACGCGACCACGACCGCCGGACCGAAGTCGCCGCCGGCCGGGGCCCAGCCGTCGGGCGCCACGTGCGCCAGGTTCGGAACGATCTCCGACGTCCGGCTGCGGAACACGCCCGCCACCACCGGCTCGGCCGCGTTGATCCGCACACCCGTCAGCTCGGCGCCGCGCTCCCCCGCGCCGGCCCGGACCATCACGTGACCGGTCAGGTCCGCGAGCAGGATCAGCGCACAGTCCGATTGGGACAGTACGCGGGCCTTCTCGGCGATCATGTCCAGCGCGTCCTGGCTCGACGCGCCACCGAGCAGCAGCGCGTTGACCTCGCGCGACGCCTCCAGCCACCGCTCGCGCATCCGCGACTCTTCGAACAGCCGCGCGTTCTCCACCGCGACACCGGCCGCGGCGGCGAGGCCCTGCAGCACGACCTCGTCGTCGGACGTGAACTCGCCGGCGCCGCGCTTCTCGGTCAGGTAGAGGTTCCCGAAGATCTCGCCCCGGACACGGATCGGCGCGCCCAGGAAGCTGCGCATCGGCGGATGGTTGGGCGGGAAGCCGACCGACGCCGGGTGCTCGGTGAGGTCGGCGACCCGGATCGGATACGGGTGCTCGATCAGCACACCCAGCAGACCGCGGCCCTCCGGCAGGTCGCCCATCACCGACCTGGTCTCCTCGTCCACGCCGATGTGCACGAACTCGGCTAGCCGCTCCCGCTCGTCGGAGCCGAGCACCCCGAGCGCGCCGTAGCGGGCGTCCACGAGCTCGACCGCGGTCCGCACGATCCGGTTCAGCGTGCCCTCGAGCTCGAGGCCGGCGCCGACCGCCACGACGGCGTCGAGCAGGCCCTGCAGGCGGTCCCGGGTGCGGACGATCTCGGCCAGCCGGTTCTGCAGGTCGCCCAACAGACCATCGAGGATCAACCCGTCCGGCTGCGCGTCCGCGCGCTCGCGGGCTGACGATCGAACCTGCTGGTCCGGCATGGCGACCCCGACAGTCCAGGGAAGGTAACGACGGAGCCGGCCCTTTCGAAAAGGCCGACTCCCGGCAATCCACCTATCGGCGAATATCAACGCAGCGTTACGAAGACTACGGAACGTGTCCGAGTGGGCCGGCCGGCGTCGCGCTGCGAACCCGTCCGCGGTCGCTCATCCTGGTGTACGACGCCATTTCGGGGGTGGTGACCATGAGCCGGCGCCGCGGATCCGCGCTGCCGATCGTGCTGGTGATCCTCGTCGTCATCGCGGCCGGGACCGTGCTCGCGATCCGGGTGTTCGGCGACGAGCCGCGGGCGAGGAGGGCCGCCGCGAACCAGTCGGCGCCGTCCCACCCGCCGTCGACCACGGCCCCGCCGACCACCTCGACCACGCCCGCGGACCAGGCCGAGCCGCCGCTCTGGCCGTTCCGCACGCTCGAGGAGGCGAGACGCTGGCAGGTCGAGCAGGCGCCGGCCGGCCACTCGCCCTGGCACGCCGACGCCGAGGCCACCGCGCTCGCCTTCACCACCGGCTACCTCGGGTTCACGGACGTGGACACCGTGGTGCGCAGCGAGATCGAGGCGACCGAGGCGCTCGTCAAGGTCGGCTACCAGGGCGAGAGCGGCCGGCCGGCGCCCGCGGCCACGCTTGCACTGGTCCGCTTCGGCGACGGGCCGCAGGCGCCGTGGGAGGTCGTCGGCACGGTCGACGACACGATGTCGATCACCGAGCCCGCACCGGGCGTGGAGGTCACCTCGCCGGTGCGCGTCGGCGGGCTGATCAGCGGGGTGGACGAGAGCATCCGCGTGCAGATGCGGGACCCGGCCGCACAGCGGCCGGTCGGCGAGGCGTGCTGCCTGCCGGCCGGCGGCGAGAACAGCCCGTGGTCGACGCCGGTGACCTACCGCGGTGCGAGCGGTGCGGTGCTCACGATCGTGGCATCCACCGGCGGGCACATCGCCGATGTGGAACGCTTCGCGGTCATCGGTGTACGGCCCGCGACGTAACGCCAGGGTCGAAGGTCACGACTGGCACGATGTACTTGTGCCCTGGTGCGGGCCCCCTTCCCCGCTCATGCTCTAGCGATCCCGGGGAACGGAAAAGGGAGGTGACCGGTTGCGCGGCCAGCCGCTCACGATGGCGGAGCTGTCGCGTCCGGAGTCCCTGCGGCTGCTGGACCAGGTGCCGATCGGGCGGATCGTGTACACCGTCCGCGCGCTGCCGGCGATCGTGCCGGTGAGCCACCTGGTCGACAACGGCATGGTCGTGGTGCGCACGCACGTCGGCGCCGAGTGCGCCGGCTCCGTCGTGGCCTACCAGGCCGACGAGCTCGTGCTCGGCCAGAGCGCGGTGAGCTGGACCGTGACGGTCACGGGTGTGGCCCGGCGGGTGCTCGACCCGGAGGAGATCGCCGCGTACGAGGCGCGGCTGACGCCGCTGGTCGCGGCCGAGGGCGTGGAGACGATCCGGATCTACCCGGAGATCGTCACCGGGTACCGGCTGGTCGCCGATACCGCCGTTTGACGGTTACGGCAGGCGTTTGCGTCGCGTTACGTTCCAACCATGCGTCGTCACGCCATGGCCGCTCTCGGGGCGGTCGCCGCCATCGTGGCCACCGTGCTCACCACGTCGTCCCCGTCCGCCGCACCCGTGCCGCGGGCGGCGCCGGCGACCGACGTGATCGTGCACCTTTTCCAGTGGCCGTGGGATTCCGTGGCCTCGGAGTGCCAGAACGTGCTGGGGCCCAAGGGCTTCGCGGCGGTGCAGGTGTCGCCACCACAGGAACACGTTGTGGTGCAAGGATTTCCGTGGTGGCAGGACTACCAGCCGGTGAGCTACCAGCTCGACACGCGGCGGGGCGACCGGGCGGCGTTCGCGTCGATGGTGCAGACGTGCCACTCGGCGGGCGTGAAGATCTACGTCGACGCGGTCGTCAACCACATGGCGGGCGGCGCGTCCAGCGGGCCCGGCAGCGGCGGGTCGACGTACTCGCACTACGCCTACCCGGCGGTGCCCTACGGCGAGGGCGACTTCCACCACTGCGGCCGCAACGGCAACGACGACATCGTGAACTGGGGCGACCGGTGGGAGGTGCAGAACTGCGAGCTCGTGGACCTGTCCGATCTGGAGACCGAGGCGCAGTATGTGCGCGACAAGCTCGCCGCGTACCTGAACGACCTGATCTCGCTCGGCGTGGACGGTTTCCGGGTCGACGCGGCGAAGCACATGCCAGCCGGTGACCTGTCGGCGTTGCACGGCATGCTGAACGGGGACCCGTACATCTACCAGGAGGTCATCGAGGGCGGCCCGGGCGAGATCAGCCCGACCGAGTACGTCGGCGTCGGCAACGTGACCGAGTTCCGGTACGGCGACGTCGTGAGCGCCGCGTTCCGCGACGGCAACCTGCCACGGGCCGCGTCGGTGGCCGACTCGATGCTGCTGGCGAGCGACGACGCCGTCGCGTTCGTCGACAACCACGACACCCAACGCAACGGCCGTCCGGTTCTGTCCTATAAGGATGGTTCGACCTACGCCCTCGCCGAGGCGTTCATGCTGGCCTGGCCGTGGGGTCACGCGAAGGTCATGTCGAGCTTCTCCTTCGGCGCCACGGACCAGGGCCCGCCCGCAGACGCCTCCGGCCGGACCTCCCCGGTGTCGTGCGGCAACGGCTGGGAGTGCGAGCACCGCTGGCGGACGACGGCGAACCTGGTCGGGTTCCGCAACGAGGTGTGGGGCACCGACGTGACGAACTGGTGGACCAACGGCGGCGATCAGCTGGCGTTTGGCCGTGGGGACAAGGGTTTCGTGGTGTTCAACCGTTCGGGCGGACCGCTGTCGCAGGCGTTCCAGACGAGCCTTCCGGCGGGCACGTACTGCGACGTGGCCCAGGGCGACCCGGGCGCGTCGTGCCCGACCGTCCAGGTCGGCGCGGACGGCCGCTTCACCGCGACCGTGGGCGCGAACAGCATGCTGGCACTGCACACGGGCGCTCGCTCGTAGCGGTTGTCCACAGGCCCACGCCACACGACCGAAACCGTCGGCCCCCCGCGTAGGCTGGTGATCGGGGGCCGGAGGCCACCCGCCCTACGGCCGCAGCCCCGTGAAGATCACCTCCAGCGTCCGCCGCCGTAGGTCGGCGGTCCAGTCGCCCTGCAGAGCGCCCTGCGCGGCGGCCGTGAGCAGTGCCATGACCTCGTCGAGCCGGACCTCCGCGCGAACCGCCCCGGCCCGCTGGGCCCGCTCGAGCAGGACGCCGATCGCGTCGCGCAACGTGCTGACCGGGTCCGCCACGCCGACCTCGACGCCGCGGCGCGCGAGGAGTTCGACCACCGCCCGCTTCGCCGCCGCCTGCTCGACGACCCGGGTGAAGAAGTCGAAGAGCGCCGTCGCCGGGTCGCCGTCGGCCAGCTCGGTGACCTCCCTGGTGAGGCGGGCGAGCAGATCCTTCACGATCGCCGACAGCAGGTTCCGCTTGGTCGGGAAGTGCCGGAACACGGTGCCGATCGCGACCCCGGCGCGCGCGGCGACGTCCTCCGTGGACGCCGCGGCCCCCCGGCTGACGAACACCTCCTCGGCGGCGGCGAGGATCCGTTCGCGGTTGCGCCGGGCGTCGGCCCGCAGCGGCTTGCTTGACAAAGTGAGTCTCCACTCATGATGCTTAACGTGAGCGCTCACTCATCTTAAGCGAACGAGCTGGAGTGATCGATGACGACCGAGGTGATCAAGGAGATCGAGGACTACTTTCTGGGCCGCGCGGACAGCGAGCCGTGGGCGCCGGACGTGGTGGTGGAGGTGCCGTTCGCCCGCCCCGGCCAACCGCGGCGGTTCGAGGGGCGGCGGAGTTCCTGGCCGCGACGCGCGTGAGCCGGGAGTCGCTGCCGGTGCGCTTCGAGACGTTCCGGGTGACGGCCGCGCACAGGACGGCGGACCCGGAGGTGACGGTGCTGGAGTACGAGCTGGGCGGCACGGTGCTGACGACCGGCCGGCGGGCATCGGCCCCGTTCATCGCGGTGATGCGCGTGCGCGACGGGCTGATCGTGCACTGGCGCGAATACCAGGACACCCAAGCGATAACCGACGCCCTGACCCAACCCCCCATCCCGAGCACGTGAACCTGACCCACAACAACCCCCGCGCGCACGCACGCGCGTGCGGAACGCGAGTACCGAAAGCCCCACCCTGTCCCGGGGGCCACCCTCACGTGCCAGCCTACCGGCGCCCGCCGACAAACTGGGGTGGGCGCGGTCGGCTGTGGACAGCTCGGCCGGTTGTGGACAACCCGGCCACTCCCGGGCGATGTCCGAAGTGGACGACCAGGGTCTAGTCGACGATGTGGACGGTGATCGAGCCCAAGCGGTCGAACCCGGCGACGTACGTCTCGCCCGCGGCCATGGGGACGGCCGAGTGCAGGGCGCCGGTCATGATCAGCTGGCCCGGTTCCAGCGCGACGCCGCTATCCCCGAGCGTGTCGGCCAGCCACGCGACCACGTCGACCGGGTCGCCGAGCGCGGCCGCGCCGGCGCCCGTGTCCACCAGCTCTCCGTTGCGGCTCAACACCATCCCGACGAGCCGCGTGTCCACATCGGACAAGGAGACGAGTCGATTGGACCGGGCCACCGCGCCGCTGGACGCCAGGTCGGCGACGGTGTCGGCCAGCTTGATCCGCCAGTCGACGATCCGCCAGTCGACGATGCGCGAGTCGACGATCTCCACGGACGCGCCCACCCCGGCGACCGCGGCGCGCGCGTCGGCGGCGGTCACGCCGGGCCCCCGCAACCGCGAGCCCATCACGAACACGATCCCCGCCTCGATCTTGGGCTGGATGAACGCTCCGGCCGAGATCTCCGTACCGTCGGGGTACACAGTGGACTCGAACACCAGGGCGAAGTCCGGCGAGTCCACGCCGAACATCCGTTGCATCGGCTTCGACGTCAACCCGACCTTGTGCCCACGATCCGGTCGCCGTCCGCCAGCAGCAGCCGCACCAGCTCCTGCTGGATCAGGTAACCCTCGTCCGCGCCGGGCGTGGGTTCCGCGTCGGTGAACGGCGGGACGGGGACACCGGTACGGCGTGCCTCGTGGAGCCGCGTCGCCTTCGCCTGGGATCCACCGGAACCTCCCGCTCGCCGGGTGCCCACCGCATCGTCGTCGGCGGCGTGAGGTAGAGCAAGTGCCGGCCCGGGACGCGTCGAACACGCCCGTGGACACCAGACTGTTGATTGCCAGCGAGTCGAGCAGCGGCATCGCGAGCCACCACCGCCGCTCCGACAGCGTCCGCGCCGATAGCGCCGGCAGGCCGCCCGCAAACGAGCACGTACCCCGGCGGCGGGTGAGCTGCTCGGCAATGCGGTGCGGCTGCGTGATCGTCCCGGTATAAACGGCACGTGAAGTACGTGCGGCTGGGCAGGTCCGGGCTGAAGGTGTCGCCGATCTGCCTCGGGATGATGAGCTACGGCGACCCGCGGCGGCGGGCATGGTTCCTCACCGAGGAACAGGGCGAACCGATCGTGAAACGCGCGGTCGAGGCCGGGGTCAACTTCTTCGACACGGCGGACATGTACTCGAACGGCCTCACCGAGGAGATCACCGGCCGCCTGCTCGGCCGCCTGTTGCCCAACCGTGACGACTACGTCCTCGCGACGAAGGTCTACTTCCCGACGGGCCCGGGTCCGAACGACAGCGGGCTGTCCCGCAAGCACGTGATGTCGGCGATCGACGGCTCGCTGCGCCGGCTGGGCACGGACGACGTGGACATGTACCAGATCCACCGGTGGGAGGTGGACACGCCGGTCGAGGAGATCATGCAGGCGCTGCACGAGGTGGTGCGGTCCGGCAAGGCCCGCTACCTCGGCGCGTCGACGATGCCGGCGTGGCGTTTCGCGAAGGCGCAGTACACGGCGCGGGCGCACGGGTGGACACCGTTCGTGTCGATGCAGAACTACTACAACCTGCTGTACCGCGAGGAGGAGCGGGAGATGATCCCGCTGTGCGTGGACGAGGGTGTCGGGTTGGTGCCGTGGAGCCCACTCGCGCGCGGGATGCTGGCCGGCAACCGTGAACGCGGCGGCGTGCGGAGCACGACTCGGGCCGGCAGCGACCAACTCGCCGAGGAGCTGTACACCGATGACGACTTCGACGTCGTCGACGCGGTGCGTGCGGTGGCGGCGGAGCGCGGGGTGCCCACGGCGCGGGTCTCGCTGGCGTGGCTGCTGGGCGACCCGGCGGTGGCGGCCCCGATCATCGGCGCGACGAAGCCGCATCACGTCGACGACGCGGTCGCGGCCACGGAGCTGAACCTGGACGAGGCGGAACGGGCGAGGCTCGAGGCCCCGTACCGGCCGCACGCCGTGACACCGGCCATGGGCTGACCCGGCGCTCACCCCGGCCGTGGCCTCCGGCCCCCCGAATCCCAGCGTACCGACGACCACCGACGATTCCGGCCGGCGCAACGAAATCTGTGGACAGCCGCGCGCACTGTGGACAAACGCGAGGGGGTCCCCTGCTTTCCACGCTACCGGTGATCACTGACAGAACCGAGCGCGCGAGGGCTCGGCCTGTGGACAACCCCGGACACGCGGGGCCCCCCGCGTTCCAGTCTATTCGTGACCACTGACAGAAATCGGTGGCGCTGCGGCGGGCTGTGGACGGCTACTGGATGTCGTCGACGTGGCGGATGTTGGCCACGTCGGTGTCGTCGTCGCTGGGGGTGCCGGCGAACCAGCCGTCCAGGATCTCCGCCAGAAGTGGTGCGCTGGTCAGCCGCAACGACAACGCCAGGACATTGGCGTCGTTCCACCGGCGGGCGCCGCGTGCGGTCTCCGCGTCGGCGCACAGGGCCGCGCGCACGCCGGGCACCTTGTTCGCCGCCATCGACGCTCCCGTGCCGGTCCAGCACGCGACGATCGCCTGCTCGGCCCTGCCCTCGGCGACGTCGCGGGCCGCCGCCTCGCTCGCCCACGCCCAGTCGTCCCGTTCGGCGTCGTTCAGGGCACCGTGCGGGACCGGGTCGTGGCCCCGGCTTCGCAGCTCCGCCACGATCGTCTCGGCCACGCCCACCCGCTCGTCCGCGGCAACCGAAATCCTCATGCCTACAGTCTCCGATACATGATGTGCAGCCCCACGAAGCCCTTCGTGGGATGCTCGAACCCCTCGGGCAGGGTCGCCACCACGTCGAACCCCAGGGACCGCCACAGGGCGACCGCGCGGGTGTTGGTCTCCACGACCGCGTTGAACTGCATCGCCCGGTAGCCGTCCGCGCGCGCCAGGTCCAGCACATACTCGCCGAGCGCGCGGCCCACCCCGCGACCGCTGTGCGCCGGCGCGACCATGAAGCTCGCGTTCGCGATGTGCGACGCCGGGCCCATGTGGTTCGGGCCCAGCTTCGCGGTGCCGAGGACCGTGTCGCCGTCCGTGTCGCCGTCCACCGCGACCACGGTCCGCCACGGCGGCGTCGGCATCCACAGCTCGCGGGCACGCTCTTCGGTGACGTCCGGGTCCCACGTATAGGTGTCCCCGGCGGCGACGATCTCCCGCAGGAACGGCCAGATCCGCACCCAATCCTCGCTGGCGACCCCACGAATCCGCATGCCACAAGCATGTCACGCTCCGCCAGCCGTTTTCGCGTACCGCGACACGATCGGGCGTTACCGATCAGTCGGTCTGCCGTTCCGAGAACCGGAGGTCCACTGTGGAGGCATGACTTCGTACCGGCTCGGCGGCGCGCTGCTGGCCGCCGCGACCCTGCTGTCGACGATCCTCACCGGCACCGCCACCGGCACGCCGACCCACGCGCCGACCCACACCCCGACCGGCGCCGCGACCGCCGACCAACATCCGGAGTCCAGGCTGTACCTCACGGTGCGCGCCTCGGCGGGCGCGAGCAGCACCGTGCGCCTGGACTGCCGGCCCGCGGGCGGCTCGCACCCCGAACCACTGCGCGCCTGTGTCGCCGTGGCCGCCGCGGACGGCGACTTCGACCACCTACCGGGCCCGCCGGACGTGCTGGCCTGCACGCTCGAGTACCGGCCGGTCGTCGCCGTCGCGCGGGGCATATGGCGCGGTGACCTGGTGCGCTGGCGCCACGAGTTCTCCAACCCGTGCACGCTGCACTCCGAGACCGGCGTGGTGTTCGACTTCTAGCCGCGACTCCTAGGCGGCCGCGAGCGCATCGGTGACGTGCAGGCCGCCGTCGTGCACGAACCCGACGTCACCGGTGCGCAGGAAGTTGTCCGTGGAGCCGCGTAACCGCGCGCAGAACGTGCGCTCGCTCGCGCCCGGCCGGCCGAGGTAGCCGGCCGCCACGTTCGGGCCGGCGACCCAAATCTCCCCCGCCGTGCCGTCCGGGCAGCGGGTCGCGGTCAGCGGGTCCACGATCACCACCTCCAGCTCGTCCGCGGGCCGCCCGCGGTCGAGCACCGGCGTGCCCTCCGCACGCGGCCGGGCCAGCCGGCCGGGCGCGAGCGTGTCCGCGTCGAACGACCTGACGACCGGGCCGCGGCGGCCCGCGACCAGCGCCGTGGCCTCGGGCAGCCAGTAGCAGGAGAAGAACGACGAGCGGCGGAAGCCGTTGCGCGCGAACCGATCCGTGAAAGCGTCCATCGTCGACGTGCTGCCGTCGGTGAACGCGACGTCCCATGTGGACAGGTCGACTTCGTCGAGGCCGCCGGTGACCGCGGCCTGCGCGAAGTCCCGCTCGGAGCCGCCGCTGACCCGCGCGCGCCGGTCGGAGATCGCCCGCAGCCAGTCGGCCGCGCCCGCGCGCGGCGACAGCAACGTGGCGCGGCTGCCGGCCAGGATCGGGTGCAGCACACCGGTCAGCAGGTCCCGGTGCTCGGCGAGGCGGCTCACGACCCCGGCGTCCGGCCCGGCACCGAAGCACCGGCCGGTCTGCCGCGTGCCCGCGACGAGGTTGCCGTGCGACACCATCACCGCGTGCTCGCCCGCGTAGTGCAGCAACGCGAGCGAGTCCGGCCCGAGGTCCGGCCGGCGCCAGTCGTCCGGCGCGGCCGCCAGCTCCTCGATGGACAGCGTGGCCACGCCCGGCAGCACGGTGTCCGGCGGCACGATCGCGGCCGCCGGGTCGGCGTCCTCGAGCACGGCGGCCAGGTCGCGGTCCGGCCGCGGCACCGCGACCGCCCCGGCGTACCAGCAGCCGAACAGTGCCGCCACGTAGTCCAGGTCGCGCGGCAGCAGGACGAGGATCCGGTGCCCCGACAGGCCGTGCGCGGTGAGCGACGCGCCGATCGAGCGCGCGCGGGCGTCCAGCTCCGGGTGGCCGAGGAACACGCTCCCGGAACCGTCGACGTACTCGAAGGCCGGGCCGGGCGCCGCGGCCCGCTCCCGCAGCACGTCGACGAACGTCGGTCCCATGTCCGCACCTCCTGGTCGAGTCGAGAACCGCTCGACCATGACATCGCGCGCGACTCGAAACCCCCTCGAGACCGGCTCAGGTCACCTCGACGATCCGCGCGGACACCAGCTCGCCGCCGGCGACGTCGAGCACGCCGACCGTGCCGTGCGGCTGGCGGCGGCGGTCGGTCGGCGAACCGGGGTTGAAGATCCGCACGCCGTCGCCGGTCTCGTCGAGCGGGATGTGCGAGTGGCCGAACACCACGAGGTCGGCGTCGGGAAAGCGGCGGCGCATCCGGGCCGTGCGCCCGATCCTGTGCCCGCTGTCGTGGATCATCGCGACCCGCAGGCCGTCGAGCTCCAGCGACAGCGCCTCCGGCGCGCCCCACGTCACCACGTCCGGCCCGTCGTTGTTGCCGGCCACCACGTGCACCGGCGCGTACTCGGCCAGCTCGTCGAGCACGGACGGCACGCACACGTCACCGGCGTGCAGGATCACGTCGGCGCCGCGCAGCTCCTCGTCCACGCGCGGTGGGCAGGACCGCCACCGGCGCGGCGCGTGCGTGTCGGCGAGGGCGACGACTCGCACAGTACCCTCCTTATATAAGACAAGACTGTTATTCTGGTGGGATGCACGCCTTCGACGTCCTCGGCGACCCGGTTCGCCGACGCATCCTGGAGCTGCTCGCCGGCGGCGAACGGGCGGCGGGCGAGGTCTCGGCGGTCGTGCAGGAGGAGTTCGGCATCACCCAGCCCGCGGTCTCCCAGCACCTGAAGGTACTCCGGGAGAACGGGTTCGCCCGGGTCCGCGCCGAGGGAACGCGGCGGCTCTACGCGGTGGACCCGGCGCCGCTGCGCGAGGCCGACCGGTGGCTCGACCACTTCCGCCGCTTCTGGACCCCGCACCTGGACGCGCTGGCCACCGAGGTCGCCCGCGGCAAGAAGCAGCGCCGGCGGACATGAGAGGGCCCGCACGCGCGTGCGGGCCTCTACGCGACCGGCTCAACCGGCCGGCGTCTCCCCCATGCCGTCCACGATCGCGATGTCGACGGCGGAGTAGTCGAACACGGTCCCCGCCTCGACCCCGTTCCGGGGGGCCACCAGGACATTGCGCTCGCCGATGTACCGGCCGGTCTTCGGGTCGATGATCACGTCGAGCCGTACCCGGCCGTCGGAGACACCGAACGCCGTGCCCTCGCGGCCGTCGACGTTGGCGAACTGCTCGGTCACCTCGACGGTGGGGAGCTTCGCCAGCATCCGGTACACCGTCGCCCGCAGGTCGGCGGGCACCAGCCCGGTGCCCAGGAACTCGCTGGCGGTCAACATCACCAGCAGGTCGGGCGTGTGCTTCGTGGCTCCCTCGAACCTCTCGCGGATCAGGGCCAGGAGCTTGTCGGGGTCACGCGGCAGCGACGCCATGAACTCCTGGTTCGGCGATCCCCAGTCGGGGATCCTGCCGCACGGCTCGCGGCCGTCCTCCACGGCGAACCAGTCACCGCACGGTGCGCGCCACACGCCCTCGGGCCACGTGACGTCGCCGACGACGCCGTCGGCGCGAGCCTGCGCCTCGGTGCCCCGCAACCACTTGCGCTTGCCGGTCTCGCCACGGCGCCACGTCCACACCCGCTTCTCGTCCGCCGGCACCCAGGTCTCCAGGAGGGTCTCCGCCTGCCAGGTGTAGCACTCGGGTGGCTCGACATGGCGACCGGCTGCCGCTCGCGCGGACCGTCCCCGGCGGGCCCCGATGCCGAACGGGCCACCAGGACGCCCGCCGCGACGGTGCTGGCCGCGGTGGCCCAGCGCCGCCAACGCCTGGGCGCGGTCCGCGCCGCGGCGGGGACGACCGGCTCGGCTCCGTCTCCCGCACCCGCCGCGACCAGGTCCGCGCGGGCCTTCGCCAGCCTCTCGGCATCAGTGTCCACATCGGAGCGCAAGGTCGCCAGGGCGTGGTCCAGCTGCTCGTCGGACCACATCTCGCGCACGTTCCCCTCAGGCATCGTCGGCCTCCTCTCGGCCCTCGGTGTGGCGGGGGCGCTGGCGCGCAACCATTTCCGCACCCGGTGCAGTCGTGATCGGACCGTTCCGGCGGGGATGGCGAGCGCGTCGGCGACCTCGATCTGGCTCAAGCCGGCCCAGCAGGTCAGCAGCAGCACATCTCTGTCTCCCTCGGACAGTTGGGCCAGCGCACCGGCGTGGCGGGCGGCCAGCACCGCGGCGTCCACCCGGTCCGCGACCCGGCTGTCGTGGTTCGCGGTTCGGTCGGACGTGCGGCCGGCACTGCGCGCGATCGCCCCGCAGATCGCGGTTCTCCTGGCGCACGTGCCTGCGCGGCAGGTTGGTGGCGATCCCGTAGAGCCACGAGCGCACCTCGCCGCGGCGGGGGTCGTAGGCGTGCCGCTGGTTGAGGGCCACCAGGAAGGTCTCGCTCACCAGGTCGTGCGCGGCGTCGGAGCCCACGCGCCGGGCGAGACAGCGGTGCCGGGGCAGGGCGTGGTCGTCGAACAGCCTGCCGAACTCGACCGCCGGTTCGGGTCCGCCCAGGTCGGGGCGATCCCGCTCCGCCGGTACCTCGTCCAGCGAGTGCTGGGGCATCGTCCTCACATCTTGTGTTGCCCGATGCCCCCGTGCGCGTTCATGCCCGCCTCGCGCTATCCGGACAGCAGCTGCGCGCAGCGGATCAGGCCCAGGTGGGAGTAGGCCTGCGGGTGGTTGCCCAGCGAGCGCTCGGCCACCGGGTCGTACTCCTCCGGCAGCAGCCCCGTCGGGCCGGCGGCGTCGACGATCTGGGCGAACAGGTCCTCCGCCTCGGTGCGGCGACCGGTCAGCAGGTACGCCTCGATCATCCACGCCGCGCACAGGTGGAAGCCGCCCTCGTTGCCGGGCAGGCCGTCGTCGCGGTGGTAGCGGTAGACCGTGGAGCCGCTGCGCAGCTCGGCCTCGGTGGCGGTGACCGTGGCGTGGAAGCGCTCGTCGCCCGGGTCCAGCAGGCCGACCATCCCGATCAGCAGGGTCGCCGCGTCCAGGTCGGTGTCGTCGTAGGCCGTGGTGAACGAGCGGACCTCCTCGTTCCAGCCGTTCGTGAGGACGTCCGCGGCGATCCGGTCGCGCAGGCCCGGCCAGCTCGGCTCGATGTCGCGGCCGTACGCCTCCGCGAGCCGCACCGCGTGGTCGATCGTCAGCCAGCACATGACCTTCGAGTACACGTGGTGGCGTGGCCGGTGCCGCTCCTCCCAGATGCCGTGGTCGGGCTCGTGCCAGCGCCGCGAGACCGCCTCGGCCATCGCGCAGACCATCCGCCAGTCGTCGTCGGTGAGCTTGCCGCGGGCCTCGGACAGCGCCGCCACGAGGTCCGCGACCGGGCCGAAGACGTCCAGCTGCACCTGCTGGTTGGCGAGGTTGCCGACCCGCACCGGGCGCGAGCCGGCGTAGCCGGGCAGCGTGTCGATCACGGCCTCGGCGGGCAGCGTCGTGCCGGCGATCGTGTACAGCGGGTGCAGCAGCTCCGGACCGGGCAGCGTCGCGAGCACGCCGTGCAGCCAGCGCAGGAAGCCCTCGGCCTCGGCGGTCGAGCCGACCGACACGAGCGCCTTGGCGGTCATCGCGCCGTCGCGCAGCCAGCAGTAGCGGTAGTCCCAGTTGCGGATGCCGCCGAGCTCCTCGGGCAGCGACGTGGTGGCCGCCGCCATGATCGCGCCGGTCTCCGAGTGGCACAGGCCGCGCAGGGTCAGTGCCGAGCGCGCCACCAGGTCCTTCTCCACCGGTGGCAGCGTCAGGCTGTCCAGCCACTCGGTCCAGTACACCGCCGACCGCGCGGCCCGCTCGCGCTCCGGCACCCGGTGCGGGTCGAGGTCGTTGGTCCCGCAGCGCAGCTCCAGCACGACCGGCGCCTCGGACGTGGGCGTGACGACGGCGCGGGCGGTGTCGTGCATGCCGTCGGAGGTGATCTCCCAGGCGACACCGGGGGCGCGCAGCGCGACCGGGTCGGAGGTGCCGAGCACGCGCAGGCCGGCGCTGTCACCACTGTCGGACGGGATCAGCCGGACCTGTACCTGGGCGAACTCCGGCCGGGGCGCGAACTCGACGACCGCCGGCGCCGTGCCGGACACGACCCGGACGAGGTCCGTGCGGTGGCCGAAGGAGTAGTGGTCGAGGTAGTCCGTGACCAACAGGCCCGACCAGCGGGTCTCGACGGTCATCGTGCCCGGCAGGTAGCGCTGGCCCAGCGGCAGCCCGTCGCGCTCGGGCATGATCGAGAAGTGGCCGGCGCCGGGGCCGCCGAGCAGGTCGGCGAACACCGCGGCGGAGTCGGGCTCGGGGTGGCACAGCCAGGTGAGCCGCGCGTCCGGGGTCAGCAACGCCACCGACCGCTCGCTCGCGAGCATGGTCAGCCGCTCGATCGGCGGGGCCTGCTCGCCGTAGAGCCAGTTGCGCCGCTCCTCCAAGAGGAACGCGAGCACCATGCCGACCTCGGCCGGGTCGGCGATGTGGAACCCGGCGAGGGTCTCGCCCGGCCCGACCCGGACGCCCAGGTCGGGGCCGGACAGCCGGGCGAACGCCTTCTCGTCGGTGACGTCGTCGCCCAGGAACACCGCGGCGGTGGCGCCGACCTGGTGGCGCAGCACGTCCAGCGCGCGGCCCTTGTCGGTCTGCACCACGGCGAGCTCGATGACCTGCTTGCCCTCGGTCACCTGCACGCCCTCCCACGAGCACGGCCCGGACCGGATGGTGGCCTGGACGCGCTCGGAGTCCTCGGGGCGCGCGCGCCGGGTGTGCATGGCGATGCTGGCCGGCTTGACCTCGAGGTACACGCCCTCGACGTCGGCGGTCAGCCGCTCGAGCTCGGTCTCGAGGCGACGGTGGAGCCGGCGGGCGTGGTCGTCGAGCGCGTGCACGAAGCCGATGTCGAACTCCGAGCCGTGGCTGCCGACCAGGTGCACCTCGGACGGCAGGCGGGACAGCGTCGCGAGGTCGCGCAGGGCCCGGCCGGAGATCACCGCGGTCGTGGTCTCGTGCAGGCCGGCGAGCGAGCGCAGCGCGCCCACCGACTCGGTCATCGGCCGGGCCCGCTCGGGGTCCGGCACGATCGGCGCCAGCGTGCCGTCGTAGTCGCAGGCGACCAGCAGGCGGGGTGTGCGGGCGATCTGCACGATCGCGCGCCGCAGGTCCGCGGGAAGGGCCTCAGCGGTCATGGCGCGGACCTCGTGCCCGCGCGCAGGGGTTCAACGATCACTGTCGTTCGACTCTCTCGCGAAGGGTGGGGGTGCACTCGCTCGTGTCTCAGCCTGGCACACGGCGGCAGAGCCGAACTGTATCGCCCGTCCACGGCCCGGGATCGTGCCCTCGGCAAGATCAGGTGACCGCTTCCTGCGTGGCTGGGTGCAGCGCGTCGAGGAACGAGCGGGCCCACCGGTCGACGTCGTGGGTGAGCACCTGGCGGCGCAGCGCGCGCATCCGCCGCCGGCCCTCGGCCGGGTCGATCGTGAGCGCGGCGTGCATCGCGTTCTTGACCCCGTCGAGGTCGTGCGGGTTGACCAGGAACGCACTGGTCAGCTCCGCCGCGGCGCCCGCGAACTCGCTCAGCACGAGCACGCCGCCGAGGTCGTGGCGGCACGCGACGTACTCCTTGCAGACGAGGTTCATGCCGTCCCGGACCGGGGTGACCAGCATGACGTCGGCCGCGGAGAAGAACGCCACGAGCTCCTCGCGGTCGATGGACTGGTGCAGGTAGTGCACGACGGGCCGGCCGACGCGGGCGAACTCGCCGTTGATGCGGCTCACGACCTGCTCGATCTCGCCGCGCATCCGCTGGTAGTGCTCGACCCGCTCCCGGCTCGGGGTGGCCAGCTGCACCATCGCGACGTCGGCCGGGTCGACCCGGCCCTCGCTGAGCAGCTCCTGCAGCGCGTAGAGGCGCAGGTCGATGCCCTTCGTGTAGTCGAGCCGGTCCACGCCCAGGATGATCTTCTTCGGGTTGCCCAGGTCGGCCCGGATCTGCTTGGCCCGCACCATGCAGTCGCGGCTGCGGGCCATCGTGTCCAGGCCCGACGAGTCGATCGAGATGGGGAACGCGCCGACCCGCACCGAGCGGTCGCCGACCTGGACCACGCCCGGCCGGGTGCGCACGCCGACCGCGCCGCGGCTGGGCTCGAGGCCGATGAGCCGGCGGGCGAGCCACAGGTAGTTCTGCGCGCCGCCGGGGCGGTGGAAGCCGACGAGGTCCGCGCCGAGCAGCCCGCGGATGATCTCCGCGCGCCACGGCAGCTGCATGAACAGCTCGGTCGGGGGGAACGGGATGTGCAGGAAGAAGCCGATGCGCAGGTCCGGTCGCTGGTCGCGGAGCATGGCCGGGACGAGCTGCAGCTGGTAGTCCTGCACCCAGACGATCGCGCCCTCGGCGGCGATCTGGGCGCAGGCCTCGGCGAATCGTCGGTTGACCTTGACGTAGCTGTCCCACCAGCCGCGGTCGAACACCGGGGTCGCCACGACGTCGTGGTAGAGCGGCCACAGGGTGGCGTTGGAGAAGCCCTCGTAGTAGTCGCGCACGTCGTCGGAGGACAGCGTCACCGGGTGCAGCCAGATGCCGTCGTCGGTGAACTTGTCGGCCTCCACGTCGGGCACGCCGGGCCAGCCGACCCAGGCGCCGCTGTGTGAGCGCAGGAACGGCGTGAGCGCGCTGACCAGACCGCCCGGGCTGTGCTTCCACCGCTCGGTGCCGTCGGGTAAGCGCTCCAGGTCAACCGGCAGCCGGTTGGCGACGACGATGAAGTCCGCCCCGCCACTCTCGGGAAGTTCGGTCGATCCGTCGGTCGCGCGGTACGCGCCTGCGCTCATGCCGGGCATGCCTCCCTCGAAACCCGTTCGAACCCCGACATTAGTCACGTTGTGACCGGCATGGGTGATGAGAAGTGCCGGGTCACACAAGGAAGTCCACGGGAGTCGCGGCACGCTCCGTACGCGCGCGAACGCGCTCGCTCGCGGCGTTCAGTCGAGCCGGCGCCGGGTCGGGCGCAGCGGGCCGGCCATGCGGGGCCCGGACAGCCGCCGCTCCAGCCGGCCGAGGCCGTAGCGGACCGGCTGGGCGAGGAACTCCCCCAGCACGACGCCCGACGCGAGCGCGAGCGCCACCGACCCGGCGATCATCAGCGTGGGCAGCCCGCTGATCGAGCGCTCCACGGCGAGCTCGTACAGCGCGCGGTAGGTGGTCAGGCCGGGCAGCAGCGGCACCATGCCGGACACGGCGACGACCAGGGGCGGGATCCGCAGCCGCCGGGAGATCACGCCGCCGGAGAAGCCGATCACGGTGGCGGCGACCGCGGAGGAGGCGATCGGGCCGACCCCGGCCAGCACGAGCGCGCTGTAGCCGCCCGCGCCCGCGCCGCCGGCCACCGCGGCGACCAGCACGGCACGCGGCGTGGCGTAGCTGGCCAGGGCGAAGCAGCCGGCCGCGGCACCGCCGGCCACGGTCTGCAGGGGCAGTCGCAGCACGGACGGGACGTACGGGTCGGCCAGCCCCTGCGCGGGCAGGCCCAGG
>NZ_JBOHGB010000038.1:0-49264 GCF_050699935.1 Actinophytocola sp. | reverse complement strand
AGCTGCCGCCCGGACTTGTCACTCTTACGTGGACTCACAAGGTCCGATGTCATCACTCTCAGTGCCCATCCCGCCGGACCTCAGCCCGGCGTGTCGGGCCAGAAACACCGATCTTGAAACAGTCCTGCCCCAGCTGACCGTCTGCGCGGTTGGTTGCATAGCTCGCCGCTCGTTGCCTTGGCTGCGGCCGGGTTGAGTTGGTCGGCTTGGCCGGGGGCTGGTGTGGGTTGGCGGGTTGGTCCGGGTTGCGGCTTGGCCTTGGCGGCTGGTTCGGGATGCTTGGTTCGGGTGGCTTTGTTCCGGTGGCACGGATCGCTCTGGCTCCGGTTGGGGTGGTTTGGGTTGCTCTGGCTGGGTCGGGTGGTTCGCGTTCTGTGGGTTGTGGGTTGGTGGGGCGACTCGGGTTCGATGGTGTGGTGGGTCGGGTTGGCATGAGTGGGCATGGGTCGGTTGGGGCGGTGCCTGTTCGGACTCGGGGTGGGTGGGGCGTGTGGACGGGTACGGGGACCTGCTAGAACTGGCTCTATCCAATGGGCTGATCCGGCCTGGCCGACTCGAGGGGAGCGATTCGTGGAGTTCGTTCGGCTCTTGCTGGTGTTTCTCCACCTGCTCGGTATGGCGGTTCTCGTCGGCATGTTTCTGCTGTCGCGGCGGGCTCCTGCCGGGGCGCCGTTGAATGTGGGGTGGGTGCATGGTGCGGCGCTCCAGCTGATCACCGGGCTGGCGCTGCAGCTGCTCGCGCCGTTCACGGATACCGAGTACAGCCACGTCAAGCTCGGCATCAAGCTGCTCGTGCTGCTCGTCATCGCTGGGCTCGCTCTCGTCTACGTGATCCGTCGGGTCGCCGCGCCGAGCTGGTTGCCGCCGACGCTGGCCGGGCTGGTCGTCGTGAACGTCGGGCTCGCTGTCTTCTGGACCTGAGCCGCCGGCCCCTTTCGTTCGCGGTGGGTAGGGTCGGCAACCCGGGTGGGAACGCCCGCGAGGAGGGAGTTCGGGCATGTCCGTCGGCCGTGAGTTCGACGTGGTTCTGTTCGGCGCCACCGGGTTCACCGGAGGACTGACCGCCGAGTACCTGGCGGCCAACGCGCCCAACGGATGCCGCTGGGCGGTCGCCGGGCGGAACCAGGCCAAGCTGGAGGCGCTGCGGACGCGGCTTGCCGCGGTCAACCCGGCCTGCGAGTCGCTCGACCTCCTCCACGCCGACGTCGCCGACCCCGTGTCCCTGCGCGCGGTCGCGGCCCGGAGCCGGACCGTGGTCACGACCGTGGGTCCGTACATCAACTTCGGTGAGCCGCTCGTCGCCGCCTGCGCCGAGGAGGGAACCGACTACCTCGACCTCACGGGCGAGCCCGAGTTCGTCGACCGGATGTACCTCGCTTACCACGCGCGCGCCGTCGCCTCCGGCGCACGGATCGTGCACAGCTGCGGGTTCGACTCCATCCCCGCCGACCTCGGCGCCTACTACACGGTGCAGCAGTTGCCCGACGACGTGCCGATCAAGGTCCAGTGCTACATGTCCGCGTCGGCCTCGTGGTCCGGCGGCACCTACCACTCGGCGATCACCGCGTTCTCCCGGATGCGCACGACGGCCTCGGCGGCGGCGCAGCGCCGTCGCGCCGAGGGTCGGCCCGAGAACCGGAAGGTGCACGGCCTCAAGGGCCTGCCCCGCCACGAGAAGGTCGTCGGCTCGTGGGTGCTGCCGGCGCCCATCATCGACCCGCAGGTGGTGCTCCGGTCGGCACGGGTACTGGACCGGTACGGGCCGGATTTCTCCTACGGCCACTACCTCGCGGTCCGCACGTTGCCCACCGCGACGGCGATCGCGGGCGGGGTCGGCGCGGCCGTGCTGCTGGCGCAGGTGCCACCGGCCCGCCGGTGGCTGCTCGGCCGGATGCGGGCGGGCGACGGGCCGGACGCGGAGAAGCGGGCGAAGTCGTGGTTTCGCGCGCGGTTCGTGGCCGACGGCGGCGGACGGCGCGTGCTCACCGAGGTCGGCGGCGGAGACCCCGGCTATGGCGAGACCGCGAAGATGCTCGCCGAGTCGGCCCTGTGTCTCGCGTTCGACGACGTGCCGGCCACGGCGGGGCAGGTGACCACGGCCGTCGCGATGGGCAATGCGTTGACAGACCGGCTCACGCGCGCGGGCATGACCTTTCGTGTGGTCGACGAACGGGCGGCCACCTAGCCAATCCGGCATGGACGGACGTGGTGGTGAGGTGGGGCTGATCGGGGTCATGCCTCGATCGTGCCCGCGGTGGCGGGGGCTGCGCCGGGACGCGGTGGGAACTGTGGACAACCGGGCGGGTTGTGGATGAAGCGCGTTGCCGGCGATCGTGTGCGGGCCTCTCGTCGGTGGTGTGCGCTAGAAGAAGGCAGGTGCGGCGGACGGCCCACCGCGGTCGACGCAGTACTACTTCCGTTGTAGGACGAATGGCCCTAGCGGTGATCTGACCGCACGTGAACGATCACCGTGTGTGCGCCTGAGGCGCGGCGCGAAAACGATTGGGTCACGCGCGTCTATGTGGCGGTGGCGCCGGACGACCCGCAGAGTACGGTCTCGCGAATAAGTTGGCGTTCGGTGTGTGCCGAGCGTGGAAGCCGGGAGGAGAAAGCCTTGCGCTTCAAGCGGGGAGTCGCGGTCGCCGCGATCGCTTTGACCAGCGTGCTGTCCGTGGTCGGCTGTGCGAAGGATTCGGGAACTTCGAACAACGCATCGGGCGGCACTGGCGGAACCGAGGGTTGCAAGACGGTGGACAAGCCGCCCGCCGCGGAGGGCGCGGCGAGCTCGTCCGATGCCGGAGCGGAGGTCGACGCGAGCAGTCTCAAGGTCGGCCTCGCGTTCGACATCGGCGGCCGCGGTGACGCGTCCTTCAACGATTCGGCGGCGGCCGGTCTCGACCAGGCCATCGAGCAGATGGGCGTGAAGAAGGAGAACACCAAGGAGCTCACCGCCACCGACCAGGAGAGCGAGTCCGCCAAGCAGTCCCGGCTCCGGCAGTTGGCGCAGGAGGGCCGGAACCCGATCGTGGCCGTGGGCTTCGCCTACTCGGCCGCGGCGGCGGAAGTCGCCAAGCAGTACCCGAACATCCAGTTCGCGGTGGTCGACGGCTTCGTCGAGGGCGCCCCGAAGAACGTCACCTTCCTCGGCTTCGCCGAGCACGAGGGTTCGTTCCTGGTCGGCGTGATCGCCGCACTGAAGAGCGAGAGCTGCACCATCGGCTTCGTCGGCGGCGTGAACATCCCGCTGATCCAGAAGTTCCAGGCCGGGTTCGAGCAGGGCGTGAAGGCCGTGGCGCCGGAGGCCAAGATCGTCTCGAACTACATCACCGAGGCCGGTGACCTGACGGGCTTCACCGACGCGCCGAAGGGTGAGGTGCTCGCGAAGGGCCTGATCGACCAGGGTGCCGACGTGGTCTACCACGCCGCCGGAGCCTCCGGTAAGGGCGTGTTCGCCGCGGCCAAGGCGGCTGACGTGATGGCGATCGGCGTCGACTCCGACCAGTACAACCAGAAGACCGTCGCCGAGTACAAGGACGTGATCATCTCGTCCATGCTCAAGCGGGTCGACGTCGCGGTGTACAACTACATCGCCGCGGTGGCGAGCAACGACCTCGCGAGCCTGCCGGAGGTCTTCGACCTCAAGGTCGACGGCGTCGGCTACTCCACGTCCGGCGGCAAGATCGACGCCGAGACCGAGGAGTGGGTGGAGGCATACAAGCAACAGATCATCGACGGCGAGATCACGGTCTCGGACACGCCGTCCGGTAGCTGACCGATTTCTGCGTGACACCCGTGGGTGTGCGGCGGGGCCGCACACCCACGGGTCTTTACCGTGAGAAGGGCTCCTCGATGACCGAGAGTGATCTCGACAGTGACGTTGCCGCGCCACCCGCGGTCGAGCTGACCGGCATCACGAAGCGGTTCCCCGGTGTGGTCGCCAACAGCGATGTCCACCTGACCGTGCGCGCCGGCGAGGTACACGCGATCTGCGGCGAGAACGGCGCCGGCAAGTCCACCCTGATGAAGATCCTCTACGGAATGCAGAACCCGGACGAAGGCACCGTCGCGGTGAACGGCGAGCACGCGCACTTCAGGTCACCGTCCGAGGCGATCAGAGCCGGGATCGGCATGGTGCACCAGCACTTCATGCTCGCCGACAACCTGACGGTGCTGGAGAACGTGGTGCTCGGCGCCGAGCCGATGTACGGCATCGGCCGCAGGGCCAAGGCCCGGGTCCGCGAGCTCGCCGGCACCACCGGCCTCGACGTCGACCCGGACACCCTGGTCGAGCGGCTCGGCGTCGCCGACCGGCAGCGGGTGGAGATCCTCAAGGTGCTCTACCGCGGCGCGCGCATCGTCATCCTCGACGAGCCGACCGCGGTGCTCGTGCCGCAGGAGGTCGACGAGCTGTTCGACACCCTGCGCTCGATGCGCGACGACGGCTACACCTTTCTCTTCATCTCCCACAAGCTCGACGAGGTGCGCGCGATCGCGGACACCGTCACGGTGATCCGCCGCGGCACCACGGTCGGCACGGTCGACCCGAGCACCGTGACCACGCGGCAGCTGGCCGAGATGATGGTCGGCAGCGAGCTGCCCAGCCCGGAGACCCGCACCTCGACGGTTACCGACAAGGAGATCCTGCGCATCGAGGGCCTGACCCTGCGCGCGCCGGACGGTCGGCCGCTGCTCGACTCGCTCGACATCGTGGTCCGCTCCGGCGAGGTGCTGGGCATCGCCGGCGTCGAGGGCAACGGCCAGACCGAGCTCGTCGAGACGATCATGGGCATGCGCAAGGCGGCCAGCGGCCGCATTTTCCTCGACGGGCGCAACGTGACCAGGGCCAGCACGCTCGCGCGGCGCGAGGCCGGCATCGGCTACATCCCCGAGGACCGCACGCGCTACGGCCTGCTGCTCACCCAGCCGCTGTGGGCCAACCGGATTCTCGGGCACCAGACCAGAAGTCCCGCCTCGCACGGCTTCCTGCTCAACGTCGCCGGCGCGCGGGCCGACACCAAGCGCATCGTCGAGCAGTTCGACGTCCGCACGCCGGGCATCGAGGTGACGGCGGCGTCCCTGTCCGGCGGCAACCAGCAGAAGCTCGTGGTGGGCCGGGAGCTGTCGGGCGACCCGGTGCTGCTGATCGCCTCGCACCCGACCCGCGGCGTGGACGTCGGCGCGCAGGCCGCGATCTGGGACGACATCCGCACCGCGCGCGCCCGCGGGCTCGCCGTGCTGCTGGTCTCGGCAGACCTCGACGAGCTGATCGGCCTGTCCGACTCCATCAAGGTCATGCTGCGCGGCAAGTTCGTGGCCGACGCCGACCCGGCCACGGTCAGCCCGGAGGACCTGGGCTCGGCGATGACCGGAGCCGGTGACGTGGACGCCGAGGGCCACCTCGTGGTGGACGCCGAGACGAGCGCCGAAACGACAGCCGAGACGACAGGCGGGACCGACGACAAGCCTGACGGCGATGGCAAGGCCGACGGGTCCGCCGCGCCCGCGACGGAAGGAGACAAGCAGTGATCGCGAAGCTGCGCTCGTCGCTGCTGGCGCCCGCGCTCGCGATCGTGGCATCGGCCCTGTTGTGCGCGATCGTCCTGCTGCTCTCCGGGGCGAACCCGTTCGACGCCATGGGCGCCATGATCGGCCAGGTCGGCCGGGGTCAGGTCGCGGTCGACATCGTCAACAGCACGGCCATCTACATGCTGGCCGCGCTGGCCGCGGCCATCGGCTTCCAGATGAACCTGCTGAACATCGGGATCGAGGGCCAGTATCGGATCGGTGCGCTGGTCGCGGCCATCGTGGGCAGCGCGATCGTGCTGCCGGCGCCGCTGCACTGGATCGTCATCCTGATCGTCGGCATGATCGCCGGCGCGCTGTGGGCGCTGCTGCCGGCGATCCTCAAGGTGACCCGCGGGGTGCACGAGGTGCTCTCCACGATCATGATGAACGCGATCGCGTTCGGGCTGGCGGCGTACCTGATCCGCCGCGACCAGTTCGGCATCCTGATCGGCAACAACGTCTCCACCGAGCCGATCCCGAGCTCCGGCCAGGTGCCCGGCATCTCCTTCGGCGATCGCGGCACGATGTTCGGGCTGGTTGTCCTGGCCGTGCTCGCCGCGGCCCTGTACGGCATGACGATGAACCGGACCCGGTTCGGCTTCGAGCTCAAGGCCTCGGGGCTGTCGCCGACCGCGGCGTCCGCGGGCGGCGTCAACGCCAAGCGGATGATCGTGATCTCGCTGCTGACGTCCGGCGCCGTGGCGGGCCTGGTCGGCATGCCGGAGATCCTCGGCCGCGACCACGCGTACACGCTGAACTTCGCGGCGGGGTACGGGTTCGCCGGTCTCGGCATCGCGCTGCTCGGCCGCAACCATCCGGTGGGCATCGCGTTCGGCTCACTGCTGTGGGCGTTCCTCGAGAAGGCGAAGGTCGCGCTCGACAACGTCGGCGTGCCCCGGGAGATCGCGACGATCATGCAGGGCTCGATCGTGCTGTCCGTCGTGATCGCCTACGAGGTCGTCAAGCGAATGGACCAGGCGGCCGAACAACGCAAGGTCGGGCGAGCCCTCGGTACGGCGGAGCCCGCCGGTCCCGCCGCCGACGCCGAGCCGGAGGGTGCGAAATGAGCATGCTCGATGTTCAGCCGGGCCTGCCCGGCACGCCCGGTGGAGCCGCGATGATGATGCCCCCGCCGCCGCGGCGGCGGGTCATGCCCGGCTGGGCGATCTTCGCGATCGGCATCGTCGCGGTGGTCGGCGTGCTGTCCGCCACCTCCTACCTGACCGGCCAGCCCGCGCTGACCTCGTCCTCGACGATGCAGAACACGGTGACCCTGGGGCTGCCGATCCTGCTCTGTGGTCTCGGCGGCATCTGGTCCGAACGCTCGGGCATGATCAACATCGGCCTCGAGGGCATGATGATCCTGGGCACCTGGGGTGCGGCGTTCGGTGGCCTGCACGGTGGTCCCTGGATGGCGGTGCTGGTCGGCGCGCTCCTCGGTGCCCTCGGCGGCCTGCTGCACGCGATCGCGACAGTCACCTTCGGCGTCAACCACATCGTGTCCGGCGTCGCGATCAACCTGCTCGGCGCGGGCGTCACCAAGTACCTGGCGACGCTGATCTTCGAGCCGCTGTCGAGCAACCCCCGTGACTCGCCGCCGGTCGAGCAGTTCGCCACGTTCTCCGCGCCGTGGCTGTCCGACTGGCTCGGTGAGCTGGAGGCCGGCCAGCGCGTGGTCATCTCGGACGTGGCCGGGCTGGTGCGCGGTCTGGTGACGCGGGTGTCGCCGATGCTGCTGCTGTCGATCCTGCTGGTGCTGCTCACCTACTTCGTGCTCTGGCGCTCCCGGTTCGGCCTGCGGCTGCGCTCGTGCGGCGAGAACCCGGTGGCGTCCGAGTCCCTGGGCGTGAACGTCTACCTGCACAAGTACATCGCGGTCACCGCGTCCGGCGCGCTCGCCGGGATCGGCGGCGCGGCACTCGTGCTCGGCTCCAGCCCGTCGATCTACTCCGAGGGGCAGACCGCGAACCGCGGGTTCATCGGCCTCGCCGCGATGATCTTCGGAAACTGGCGGCCGGGCGGCACGCTCGCCGGCGCGAGCCTGTTCGGCTACTCGGACGGCCTGCGGCTGTCGTCGGGCCCGGAGACCGTGCACGCGCTGCTGTACGCGGCGGTGATCTCGGCCGGGCTGCTGGTGATCTGGCAGCTGTTCCGGCGGAAGTGGAACGTCGCCGGGCTCGCCGCGTTCGGCGCGGTGGCGGTGTACGCGCTGTACTACACCACCGACGAGCTGCCCACCGAGTTCCTGCCGTACACGCCGCACATCATCACGCTGGTCGTGCTGGCACTCGCCGCGCAGCGGTTGCGACCACCCGCCGCGAACGGGATGCCGTACCGGCGAGGCGAGGGTGACTAGCCACGCCACCGTTGACTGGGACCAGCTGCGTGCGGCGGCGGTCGAGGCGGCCGCGCGGGCCTACTGCCCGTACTCCGGGCTGCGGGTCGGTGCGGCCGCACTGGTCGACGACGGCAGGCGGGTCGTCGGATGCAACGTGGAGAACGCCTCCTACGGGGTGGGGCTCTGCGCCGAGTGCACGATGGCGGGCCAGCTGCGGCTGACCGGTGGCGGCCGGTTCGTCGCGGTGGCGTGCCGCAGCGGTTCGGGTGCGCTGTTGATGCCCTGCGGGCGGTGCCGGCAGGTGCTCTACGAGCTGGGCGGGCCCGACTGCCTGCTGGACACGCCGGCGGGCCCGATGGCCATGCGCGACGTGCTGCCGCACGCGTTCGGACCGGACGACCTCCCATGACCCGCTTCTCCGCCGTCGACGTGATCCGCACGAAGCGCGACGGCGGGGTGCTGTCGGACGAGCAGATCGACTGGGTGGTCGATGCGTACACCCACGGCCTGGTCGCCGACGAGCAGATGGCCGCGCTCGCGATGGCGATCTACCTGCGCGGCATGACCACCGCGGAGACGGCCCGCTGGACGCGGGCGATGATCGACTCCGGGGAGCGGCTGTCGTGGCCGCGAGGGCGGCCGACGGTCGACAAGCACTCCACGGGCGGCGTTGGCGACAAGATCACGCTGCCGCTGGCGCCGCTGGTGGCCACGTGCGGGGCCGCGGTGCCGCAGCTGTCCGGGCGCGGGCTCGGCCACACGGGTGGGACGCTGGACAAGCTGGAGTCGATCCCGGGGTGGCGCGCCTCGCTGTCGTCCGCGCAGATCCGCGCCCAGCTCGACTCGGTCGGGGCCGTGGTGTGCGCGCCGACCGAGGGGCTGGCGCCGGCGGACCGCAAGCTGTACGCGCTTCGCGACGTGACGGGGACCGTCGAGTGCGTGCCGCTCATCGCGTCGTCGATCATGTCGAAGAAGATCGCCGAGGGGGCGGGCGCGCTCGTGCTCGACGTGAAGGTCGGCTCGGGGGCGTTCATGTCCTCGCTCGACCAGGCGCGCGAGTTGGCGTCCGCACTGGTGTCGATCGGCGACGAGCACGGCCTGCGGGTCACCGCGATGATCACGGACATGTCCACGCCGCTGGGGCGGGCCGTGGGGAACGCGGTCGAGGTGAGTGAGGCCGTCGAGGTGCTGCGGGGCGGCGGGCCGGCCGACGTCGTCGAGCTGACCGTGGCGCTGGCGGCGGAGATGCTGGCGCTGGCCGGGGTCGAGGCCGACCCGGCCGCCGTGCTGGCGTCGGGCGAGGCGTTCGAGACGTGGTGCGCCATGATCTCGGCGCAGGGCGGGGATCCCGCCGCGGCCCTGCCCGCGCCGGCCCGGGTCCGGATGGTGCCGGCGCCACGGTCGGGGGTCGTGGCGCGGTTGGACGCCCGGGCGGTCGGCGTCGCGGCGTGGCGGCTGGGCGCGGGGCGTGCGCGCAAGGAGGACCCGGTGCAGCCCGCGGCCGGGGTGCTGTGTCTGGCCAAGCCCGGCGAGTCGGTGTCCGAGGGGGAGCCGCTGTTCGAGCTGCGGACCGACACGCCGGAGGCGGTCGACGGGGCACTGGCCGCGCTGGAGGGCGCGGTCGACATCGCGGAGTCCGCTCCGCGGCGGTCGCCGCTCGTCGTCGAGATGGTCCACGGCAGTCGCTGACCCCATCCGGGTGGAAACGGGCCCCCGCAGCGTCGGCGAGGGCCCGTTCCAATGTGGACTGGCCGCTAACTGCTCGAGGTCTCGGCGTCCTCGGCGTCGCCGGACCGCGTGGGCTTCTGCGCCTTTCCGTTGCGGCGGCGGGCGGTCTGGCGGGGCAGGGTCGCCGGCGGCCGTGGCTGCGGGGCGCCGCCACCCATCATCAGCTCCGCGAACGTGGCCATGGCCTCGTCCAGGTGCCCGCCGATGCGACGCTCGGACTCCTCGTTGCTCTTGCGCACCATCGAGGCCAGCTGGTCGTTGTCCGGCTGCTTGCCGAGCGTGCCCTCGACCTTGGACAGACTGCTCGCGATCGCGGTACCCAGCTGGCCGATCTTCTCGGTGAACCCGTCCTCGACGGTGTCGAGCCGGGTCGTGAGCGCGTCCAGGTGGCCCGTCACGTGCTCCAGGCGTGCCGCCAGCGACTCCAGACGCTCGGTGCCGTCCACGGTCGTCTTCGTGTCCTCGACGGCGTCCTGCACCGACTTGCGGGCCTCGTCGACCGCGCCGCGTACGCCGGTCGCCTTCTCGTCGATGTTGTTGTGCAGGGCGTTGGACGCGTCCGACACGACCTGCTTGAGGGTTTCCTTCGTCGAGTCGACGTGGCCGCGCAGGCCGCCGCCGACCTCGTCGATGCGACCGCGCAAGGTGTTCTCCGCCTGCTCGATGCGCTCGCGGACCGGGCCGTGGACGTGGCCGGGCAGCACGTCCAGCTTGCCGTCCTGCTTGTTCAGGTGACCGTCGAGCTCGTCGATGCGGCGGTGGATGTTGGCGAGCTTGTCCTCGAGCCCGTCCATCCGGCCGGCCACGCCCTCGAACCGGCCGGCCACGCCGTCGAGCCGACCGTCGAGCTGTGCGAACGGCGTCGCGAGCTTGTCCACGATGCCTTCGACCGCCCTGGTGAGCGCCGCGATGGCACCGTCCTGGGCCTCGAGCCGGCCCAGCGCGTCCTCGACGCGCGCGGCGAGCGCGGTGAGCTCGGTGCGATCGGGCATCTCGGAGAGCCGCTTGCGGACGGATCCGATGGACTCCAGTGGGGACAGCCTGGCGTGGATCTCGTCCAGTGTGTCGAAGATCTGCTGTTGTTCGCTCTCGCGGATCTCGGCCGCGCGCACCAGCATGTTGCGCATCCGGTCGAACGACACCGTCGAGTTGTTGTTCTCGTTCACGGAGGTGACCTTCGTCGTGGGGAGGGGCAGGGCCGACGCAGGGGAGCCTAGCCACTCCCAGAATGCGTCCATACACCACCCGTTAGTTAGTCGCAGGCCCGATCACGATGCATTGGGCCGTTCGGCGGATGGTCCTGGCACGAATGCCGGGACCGGGTATGACCTTACGTGGTCCACCGCTTACCCGATCGGATGGCATCCCTCGTTGAGTACCGTTGCACCATGTCGACCACGAACACCGTTCCGGTGACCCCGGAGGCGGTCCGAAGTGCCCCCAAAGTTCTGCTTCATGATCACCTGGATGGTGGGCTCCGTGCCGCCACGGTCATCGAACTGGCCGATGCCGCCGGCTACCGCGACCTCCCCATGACCGACGCGGCCGAGCTGGACACGTGGTTCCGCAGCGCCGCCGACTCCGGCTCGCTGGTCCGCTACCTCGAGACGTTCGCGCACACCTGCGGCGTCATGCAGAACACCGACGCGCTCGTCCGGGTGGCCGCCGAGTGCGCCGAGGACCTCGCCGCGGACGGCGTCGTCTACGCCGAGGTGCGCTACGCGCCGGAGCTGTTCTGCGAGAAGGGGTTGAGCCTCGACGCGATCGTGGAGGCCGTGCAGGAGGGCTTCCGGCTCGGCGAGCGGCGCGCGCTCGAACAGGGCAGGCGGATCCGGATCGGCACGCTGCTGTGTGCGATGCGGCAGAACGCCCGCTCGCTGGAGATCGCCGAGCTCGCGGTGCGGCACCGGGACACCGGTGTCGTCGGGTTCGACATCGCCGGACCCGAGGCGGGCTTCCCGCCCACCCGCAACCTCGACGCGTTCGAGTACCTGCGCCAGCAGAACGCGCACTTCACCATCCACGCGGGCGAGGCGTTCGGGCTGCCCTCGATCTGGGAGGCCATCCAGCACTGCGGGGCCGAGCGCCTCGGCCACGGCGTGCGGATCGTCGACGACATCAAGGTGGACGGCGACGGGACCATCCACTTGGGGCGGTTGGCGAGCTATGTGCGGGACCGCCGGATCCCGCTGGAGATGTGCCCGACGTCCAACGTGCAGACGGGCGCCGCGCCCTCGATCGCCGAGCACCCGATCGGGCTGCTCACCAAGCTGCGATTCCGCGTCACGGTCAACACCGACAACCGGCTGATGTCGGGCTGCCTGCCGTCCACGGAGATGTCCGAGCTCGTGGACGCGTTCGGCTACGACTGGGCGGACCTGCAGTGGTTCACGATCAACGCGATGAAGTCGGCGTTCATCGGCTTCGACGAGCGGCTCGCCATCATCAACGACATCATCAAGCCCGGCTACGCGGCGCTGATGGCTACTTGACCTCGAGCCGGCTCTCGAACGACTCGACCAGGCGGCTCCACGCGTCCTTCTCGGCGTCGAACGGCGGGCTGGGCGCCAGCCTGGTCGGGCTCGGGTTCAGCACGAAGTTCACGAACCAGCCGAGCGGCTCGGACTGCGCCAGGGCCTGCTCGACGCTCTTGTCCTGGGCCCAGTCCGCCGTGTCGCGGAGCAGTTCGGTGGCCAGGTCCAGCTGCACGGGGTCGACCGCGTCGGTGCCGTCGCCGATGTCGTCGGCCAGGCCGTTGAGCACGTAGGTGTTGTCGGTCTCGACCTCCACCTCGAGGCTGCCGTCGGTGGCCTTGGTCCGCACCTCGTCCCAGGTCGACACCTCGGCGAGGTCGTTGTCGGCGGTGCCGTGCTGGGCGATGTACCGCGCGAGCGCGCGCGGCGACTTCGTCACCATGATCCGGCCGTCCGTGCCGAAGAAGATCGGCTCGTCGTCGAGGTAGCAGCGCAGCGTGTAGTACTCCGCCTCGGTCGTGATGATCTTGATGGGGTCGATGCCGACCTCACCCCAGAAGCCGGCCGGCTCCTCCTCGACCTCCTCGTCGGCCACCGCGTCAGCGTCCTTTTCGGACTCCTCGGTGTCCTCGGTGTCGACGTCCTCGGCGTCCTCGCTGTCGAGGGCGTTCTCGGCCTCCTCGGACTCGGCCTGGTACGCGGCCAGCTCGTCGGTGGTCTGGTCGAGCGTCGCCTTGTCCACCTCGGGTACGTAGACGACCTCGTCGATGGCGTCGAGAACCTCGTCCCACCGCTCGACGATGGTCTCCGCGAGATCGGTCCACAGCCGTTCGCCCTCGCGCCCGGTGAACGGGAACGTGCCCTGCTCGAGCACGGCGAACCCGGCGGCCGAGTTCAGCACCTCGTGCACCTCGTCGAGCTCGCACACGTCGGCGAGCGACCGCACGATCGCGATGATGTCGGCGAGCTCGCCGATCGTCCACGTGTCCGGCTCGTCCGCCGCGAGCTCCGGCACGCCGACGAGGTCGTAGGTGTGCGCGTCGTCCGGCAGCAGCTCGGGCACGGACAGCTCCGGCACCACGTCCCAGGCGGGGTGGTCGGTCAGGTCGTGCTCGTCCACCGTGCGCACGAACGCGGCAAGGTGTGCGGCGTCGGGGAACGCGTACAGATCGTCCTCGTGGCCGAGGAACGCCTCCCACTCTTCACCGTCTTCTCTCCACCGCGGTGCCCACAGCGTGACGAGGTCGCCCTGGGGCAGGCCGAGCTCGATCGAGACGATGTCCTGAGACATTGCTGGACCTCCTGGTCACGCAATCCATCGGCACACAGAACGTCGGCACTCTACGTGGTGGCGACATCGTGATGGATCACCGGTCGGAGCGTAGCGAGGATGGGTCGAAGGATGCGAGCTCATCAGCGGGATCCTCGCCGCCGTTCGCACCCGCACGAGCGGCGGTTTCCTCGGACGTCCGGCGCAGCCGCTCGTCGCGGCGGGCCTGGAACTCCTCCGCCGTGATGCCACCGTCGTTCCGGCGGCGTGCGGGGGTCGTGCGGCCGGAGAGCTGTTCGAGCGCGAGCGTGAGGTTGTCGCCGAGCAGCAGGGCCACCTTGTTGTAGCCGGACTGGGTGGCGTCGTCCATCGCGACACGGGCGACCTGGACGACGAGCCGGCCCAGGCCGTCCGCGCCGTAGCGGCCCGCGTCGGGGGCGAGCCGGAGCGCGAGCAGCTTGCCCCGACCGTCGACGGTGACCTCGACGGTTCCCTCGCGGTCGCGGGCGGTCCCGGTGACCCGCTCGAGGATGCCGTCTACTTTGGACAAGGCGTCCTGGCGGGCGCGGCCGTCCTCGATCAGCCGCTTCGTGGTGCGCTCCAGCGGTTCGCGTTCGATCATCGGCGGTGCCTGCCGTGCTTGAGTGGGTCGCCGAAGTCCGCGTCGGGGTCGGTCTCGGCCTCCGCCTCGTCGTCGACCGGGACGTAGCCCAGCGACTCCAGGTGCTTCTCGCCGACCACCCCGGCGAGCGCCTCGTGCATGTTCCCGCCGGCCAGGCGGGTTGCCCGGTCGGCGAGCACGGTGATCTGCCGGGCGAGGGTCTCCATGTCCGCGGACAGCGCGGCGGGCGAGAGCCGCACGTCGGTCAGCAGGCCGCCGGGCGCGACCTCGACGCTGATCCCGCCGTCCGGCGAGCTGGCCCGCCCGGTGATCCGGCCGGATCGCGCCACCCGCTCGGCCGCCTGGTCACCGGCCTGGTGCACGCGGCGGTCCACCACCGCCACCTCATGCTCGATGTCGATCACTTGTCCGCCTCCCCGGAATCGGTCCGCCTCCCCGGAATTAAAAGTGTTGGTTGCCTTCCCGCGGAAGGTGCGGTTGTTCACGTACTTGTGGCTGGGTGGCGTCACGGTCCCCTGAGGTTGCGTTGGCTGCTCCAAAGACTCTTTTATCCACGAGGTCGACGTTAGCCCGTCGGGCGGTAGAAGCCGACGAACGGCATGCCCGAGTTGGTCGTGCGCAGCGGGCTGACCTGTACCGGGTCGCCGGCCTCGACCATCTGGCCGTTGCCGATGTACATCGCGACGTGGCCCTCCCAGCAGATCAGGTCGCCGGGCAGCAGCTGGTCCGCCGAGGGCACCTCGGCGCCGATGTCCTGCTCGCGGGACGTGCGGGGGATCTCCAGGCCCGCCTCGCCGTACGCGTACTGGGTCAGGCCGCTGCAGTCCAGGCCGACGCCGGGCGCGGTGCCGCCCCACACGTACGGCACGCCGAGCTGGCCCAGTGCGGCGCGCACGGCCTTGGCGGCGGTTTCGTTGGGCGCCATCACCTGGCTGCCGTCGGGCAGGTTGACCGCGACGCCGGTGCCGGGTTGGGGCGGGATGGCGACCGGCAGGCGCTTCTTGGTGACCACACCGCCGCCGTAGTCGCCGCCGCCCCCACCGCCGCCGCCACCGCCGCCGCCGCCGGTGTTGTAGGCCGGCGGGGCGGTGTTGCCGCTGCCCGCGCCGCTGGGCGAGGTGGTGTCCCCGGCGCCGTCCAGCCGGGTGACGACGCCGGTGAGCTGGCCCATCACGGCCTGGAGGTTGGTGCTGCTCTCGCCGCTGACCTGGGCGCCGAGCCGGATCAGCTCGCTGATCTTGCGTTGTGCGCCGGCGGTGTCGCCGGCCTGGCGCAGGGCCGCCGCCGCGGAGAGCAACTCGGCGGCGCGGTCCATGAAGTCGTCGATCAGCTGCTGGTTGGTGGACTGGCCGACCTTGAGGATGCCGGCCGCCTCGCGCACGGCGGCCTGGACGTCGGCGCTGTAGGTGCTGATGTCCTTGGCGGCGGTGGTCATCGTGGCCGCGTCGGCGGCCTGCCGGTTGGCGGAGCTGCCCTGCCAGCCCTCCTGCAGCGTGCGGGTCTGGCCGCTCGCGTCGGTGTCGTAGGTGTGCAGGGCGGTCTGGACGCCGCCGTGGGCCTGGTCGACTCCGTCGATGGCGCCGTCGTCGGTGGCGAGCTGACGCTGGGCGTGGGCGGCCGGGGAGACGAGGGTCTCCACCATCGGGGCGGTCGGGCTCGCTGTGGTCATGGTTCGCTCCGCTCGGTCGCCGCAACGCCGTCTTCGCTCCAGCGCTGCTCGTCAGTCCGGACGGCGTGCACTCCTTCGCTCCCGCCCCGTGACACCGGTTCGCTCGCACGCTCGCTCACGACCGCGCCTCGCTGGTTCGGTGCGGCTGCTCGCGGTCGCCCTGTGTTGGGTGGTTCGTTGCGCGAGTTTCGCTCTCGATGCGTGCCTCGTTGGTTCGGTGCGGCCGCCTGCGCTCGCCCTGTTGGATGGTTCGCTCCGCGCGCTCCGCTCACGTCTGTTCTCCCGCGGCGCGGCGGATGGCCCGCTCGTGGTCGTCCTCGGTGGTGCGGTAGTTGGTCCAGGTGTTGTCGACGGCGTCGGCCATGGCGTCGGTGTTCGTGGCCAGGCCCCTGATGCGGTCGTGCTGGCGCTGGGTGGCGTTGCGGATCGCGTCGGCGAGCCCGACCTCGTTGCCGACCCGGGAGAAGGCGTCGCCGTGCAGGCTCGCGTGGGTGGCCAGCGGGTCGGTGGTCAGGTGGTCCGCGAGTGGCCGGAAGCCGCGGGTGAAGCCGGCGAAGGCGCCCTCGTCGGCGTCGTAGCCGGGTGGCGGTGGTGCCTGTTCGTGAGTCATGGATCCCCCCTCTGCCGGCTCTGACGGTAACCGGCACCGGTTGGTTTCACACGCCCATCGGGTGCCAGACGGTCTTCGTCTCCAGGAACGCGCGCAGCCGGGAGACGTCCGGTGGGGCGGCCCAGTCGGGCGCGGTCGGCTTGGCGCGCAGCACCCGCTTCACCGTGTTCGCCGCCGACTTCTCCAGCTCGGCCGTCATCGACTCGTGGGCACCGCACAGGTCCAGCGCGTTCACGTCCGCGTGGGAGGCGAGCCACGGGGCCAGCTCCGCGGTGCGGCCGGTCAGGATGTTGACCACCCCACCCGGCACGTCCGACGTCGCCAGCACCTCGGACAGGGTGATCGCCGGCAGGGGGCGGTCCTGGCTCGCCACGACGACCGCCGTGTTCCCCGTCGCGATGGCCGGGGCCAGCACGCTCACCAGGCCCAGCAACGACGACTGCTGCGGAGCCAGCACGCCGACCACGCCGGTCGGCTCGGGGACCGAGAACGAGAAGTACGGGCCGGCCACCGGGTTCGAGGCGCCGAGCACCGTGGCGATCTTGTCCGACCAGCCCGCGTACCACACCCAGCGGTCGATCGCGGTATCCACTATGGACTGCACGCGCTTGGCCGGCACGCCCTCGCTCGCGGCAACCTCGGCCATGAACTGCTCGCGCCGCCCCTCCAGCAGCTCCGCCACCCGGTACAGCACCTGACCGCGGTTGTACGCCGTCGCGGCCGACCAGCCGCCGAACGCCTTGCGCGCGGCCACGACCGCCTCGCGGACGTCCTTGCGGGACGCCTGCGCGGCGTTGGCGAGGAAGCCACCCTTCGAGTCGCGCACCGGGTAGGAGCGGCCCGACTCCGAGCGCGGGAACGCGCCGCCGATGTAGAGCTTGTAGGTCTTCGCCACCGAAAGTCGCTCAGACATCGAGGTAGGCCTCCAGTCCCGTGCGGCCACCCTCCCGGCCGAAGCCGGACTCCTGGTAGCCGCCGAAGGGTGCGGTCGGGTCGAACCGGTTGAACGTGTTGGCCCACACCACGCCGGCACGCATCTTGTTGGCCATCCAGAGGATCCGCGACCCCTTGTCGGTCCAGATCCCGGCGGAGAGTCCGTACGGAGTGTTGTTGGCCTTCGCCACGGCCTCGTCCGGGGTGCGGAAGGTGAGCACCGACAGCACCGGGCCGAAGATCTCCTCGCGAGCGATCCGCATGGCCTGGCTGACGCCGGCGAACACCGTGGGCGCGAAGAAGAAGCCCTTCTCCGGCAACGGGCACGGGCTCGTCCACCGGCTGGCGCCCTCCGCCTCGCCGGAGGACACCAGCTCGTTGATCTTGTTGAGCTGCGCGCGGGAGTTGATGGCGCCGACGTCGGTGTTCTTGTCCAGCGGGTCGCCGATGCGCAGCGTCGAGACCCGGGCACGCAGCTTGTCCAGCAACTCGTCGGCCACCGACTCCTGGACCAGCAGCCGCGAGCCGGCGCAGCACACGTGGCCCTGGTTGAAGAAGATGCCGTTGACGATGCCCTCGACGGCCTGGTCCAGGGGCGCGTCGTCGAACACCACGTTGGCCGCCTTGCCGCCCAGCTCCAGGGTCAGCTTCTTGCCGGAGCCGGCGAGCGAGCGCTGAATCAGCTTGCCGACGTCGGTGGAGCCGGTGAACGCGACCTTGTCGACGCCCGGGTGGTTGGTCAGCTCCGCACCCACGTCGCCGGCGCCGGGCAGGATGTTGACCACGCCCGGGGGCACGTCGGCCTGCTGGATGATCTCGGCGAGCACCAGCGCGGTGAGGGGGGTGGTCTCGGCCGGCTTGAGCACCACGGTGTTGCCGCACGCCAGCGCGGGCGCGAGCTTCCACGCGGCCATCAGCAGCGGGAAGTTCCACGGGATGACCTGGCCGGCCACGCCGAGCGGGCGCGGGTCGGGGCCCAGGCCCGCGTAGCCGAGCTTGTCCGCCCAGCCCGCGTGGTAGAAGAAGTGCGCGGACGCGGTCGGCACGTCCACGTCCCGGGACTCCTTGATCGGCTTGCCGTTGTCCAGGCTCTCCAGCACGGCGAGCTCGCGGGACCGCTCGGCGATCATCCGCGCGATCCGGAAGACGTACTTGGCCCGCTCGGCGCCGGGCATCCTGCCCCACACCCGCTCGTGGGCCCGGCGTGCCGCCTTCACCGCGTTGTCCACATCGGACGGTGCGGCCGTCGAGACCTCGGCCAGCACCTCCTCGGTGGCCGGGTTGAGCGTCTTGAGCGGCTCGCCGGCACCCTCGACGAACTCGCCGTCGACGAACATCCGGTAGCTGGGCTTGAGGTTCGCGACGTCCCGGTTCTCGAGCGCGGGCGAGTACTCCCACATGTCGTTCATGTCAGTCCACCGTCACGTAGTCCGGGCCGCTGTAGTGGCCGTCGAGTTGGGCGCGGCGCTGCATCAGCAGGTCGTTGAGCAGGCTGGACGCGCCGAAGCGGAACTTCCCCGGGTTGAGCCATTCCGGCCCGGCCACCTCGTGCACGGCCACGAGGTAGCGGATGGCGTCCTTGGTGGTGCGGATGCCGCCGGCCGACTTCACGCCCACCCGCGCACCGGTCGAGGTGTGCCAGTCGCGGACGGCCTGCAGCATCACGTGGGTGACCGGCAGCGTGGCCGCCGGCGACACCTTGCCGGTGGACGTCTTGATGAAGTCCGCGCCCGCGAGCATCGCGAGCCACGACGCGCGGCGCACGTTGTCGTAGGTGGCGAGCTCCCCGGTCTCCAGGATGACCTTGATGTGCGCGGTCCCGCACGCGTGCTTGACCGTGACGATCTCGTCGAACACCCGGCCGTACCGTCCAGACAGGAACGCGCCGCGGTCGATGACCATGTCGACCTCGGTGGCCCCGTCGGCGACCGCCAGCTCGGTGTCGGCGATCTTCACCTGGACGCTCGACCGCCCGCTCGGGAAGGCCGTGGCGACGCTGGCGATGTCGATGCCGCTGCCCGCGAGCGCCTCGACCGCCGTGGCCACCAGGTCCGGGTACACGCATACCGCGGCGACCCGCGGCACGTCGGGGCGCTCCGGGTCGGGTCGGCGGGCCTTGGCGCACAGCGAGCGGACCTTGCCGACCGTGTCGGCCCCCTCCAGCGTGGTCAGGTCGACCATGCGGATGGCGGTGTCGATGGCCCACAGCTTCGAGGCCTTCTTGATGCTGCGGGTCGCGAGGCCGGCGGCGCGCTGCTCGACGCCGACCTGGTCGACGCCGGGAAGGCCGTGGAGGAACCGACGGAGCGAGGTCTCGTCGCGGGTCGCGTCGGTGAGCTCGGGGGGTAACCCGGTTCTCGGCGGTGAGGGAGCTGCCATGCGGTCGAGTCTAGGCGGACCCGACCGGCTCCCACGGCTTCAGCCAGGGGGTCGGCTCCCAGCCCTCGGCGGCGGCCAGCAGCTCGTATCCGGTGGCACCGTCGATGGACTCCCGGACGATGTCGGCATGCCCCGCGTGCCGCGCGGTCTCCTCGATCAGGTGCAGTAATATCCAGCGCACGGACCAGGCTTCGACGTCCTTCGAGAACCACGGCTCGTCCGGCACCGGCACCGCCTGGCCGAGGTCTGCGACGCCGGCGACGACCTCCTCGGTGTGGGCCGCGACCCGGTCGTAGGCGGCGAGCAGCGACTCCAGCGAGTCGTCGGGAGTCATCCGGAACTCGGCGCCGTACTCCTCGACCGAGCCTGTGCGGGGCTTCGATCCGATCCTGTCGGTCCACCCGCGTTCGGTGTGCGCGACGTGTTTGAGCAGGCCGCCGACCGACAGCGCGCTGGCGCTGGGCACGAGCCGCAGCTGCTCCTCGGTCAGGCCGTGCGCGGCGATCTTGAGCACGCGCCGCTGCTGGGCGAGGAAGGTCAGCAGGCCGTCGCGTTCGTCGGCGACCGGCCGGGCGTTGGCGTCCATGGTCCCCTCTGGTGGTTCGAGGTCGGCCGCCTGTCGGCCGAGCTGGAAACGACCATGCCAGAGGGGTCTGACAATAACGCGAGCCCGGCCGAGCACTATTCAAAACTGGCCCGCAGCGTGGCCGGGCGCTGCTGATCCGGAGTGTTTTGAATAGTGCTCGCCGCGGCCGTCATTCCTCGATCAGCTTGTTCTTGTTCTTCTGCTTGGGCGGCTTGCGGCGCTTGACCTCCACGCCGCCCATCATGGCCAGGCCGGTGATCTTCACCAGCGGCGCGCCCGGGCGCGGTTGGGCCTGGTCCTGGGCACGGTTCTCGAAGGCGCCCATGAAGCCCGTGCCGTTGACCTGGACCGTGATGTCCTCGGGCACGAAGATGTCGATGCCGCCCATGAGCGCGAACGCCTGGATCGTGGTCTCCGCGTCCTCGAAGCGTGCCTCGGTGAGGTCGATCTCGACGCCGCCCATGATCGCCACCGAGGTGAAGGTCGGCGGGATCGTCCAGACACCCTTGCGGTCCGTGCCGGACATGACCGCGATCGCGGTCGAGGGCGTGCCGCGGCCGCCGATGCGGTAGCTCGGCGACGCGGCCGGCTGCGGAACCGCGACGGCCCGGGCCTGGTTGCCGGCCGGCAGGTCGCGCGTGAGCGGCTCCAGGTCGCCGAACGTCTTGGCGGCGTAGACCTTGTCGAGTCGCTCCTCCAGCTCGTTGACGGTCAGCCGGCCCTCGGCCATCGAGTCGTGCAGCACGCGGGCGACGCGTTCGCGATCGTCGTTGGACACCCGCATGTCCCGCGGGTCCGGTACGGCAGGCAGGTCACTCACGACCCGAGGCTATCGCGACGGCCCGGGCCATGGTGCGGCCATGTCCGCGGTCTGCTTGGTGAGCGCCGATCTCGCGACGCGGATCCCGCGCCGACTCAGCCGCCGTCGCGCGCCTCCGGCTCGTCGCGGTGCTCCTCGGGCTTGGGTTCGGTGGGTTTCGGCTCGTCCGGTTCGCCGGGCGCCGCTTCGGAGGTTGTGGATTCGCCGGGCGCCGGTTCGGCGGGGGTCGGTTCGGTTGGCCGGGGCTCGTCCGGTTGGGCGGGTGCGGGGTGGGCGAGTGCCCGCCTGGTCGTGTTGCGGTGGCGGAGCACGACCACCCCGACCGCCAGGACGGCGACCGCACCCGCGAGCCACCATGCGAGGGGCCACGGGAACCGGGACGGGGCCTCCCACTCCGCGGCGCCGACCAGCACCCGCACCTGGTTGCGCCGCACGAAGTACAGGTCATCGCCCGGGCCGACGGCGAGTTTGGCGGAGGCGGGCGACGTGCGGCCCCGCTCGGCCGGCACGACCGTCTCGATGACTCCGTCGGTGTCCACCCGCCGGATGCCGTCGGTGGTGCTGATGAACAGCGCGCCGTCGGAGGTCACCGCCACGTCGCTCGGGTAGGACAGCGGCGACTCCAGGGCAGGCCGGCCGTCCCGCTCCTCGTCCGGCCGCCCGTAGCTCTCCCCGTTGCCGGCCACCGGCTCGGCCTTGCCGCCGGCGACCGCGAGCACGCGGTGGTCGTTGGTCACGGCCACGTACACGGTGCCGTCCGGGCCGACCGCGATGCCGCCGACGTTGTCGGTCGGGTTCGTCAGCTCGTCGAGCGTGCCGTCCTCGCGCACCCGGAAGACCGCCTCGGGGCCGGCCGTGTACACCTCGCCGCGCGGGCCGATCGCGACGCCGGTCAGCGCGGCCGGCTCGCCGCCGCCCGGCGGGCGCACGATCCCGCCGTCCGGGTACCGGCGCCGCACCGTGTTCCCGCCGTGGACGAAGTACAGCGAACCGTCGCGGCCCGTCGCGATCACCGTCGGCAGGTTGTCGCCGGGCAGCTCGACCCGCCGCAGGACGCCGTCCCGCGACATCGCGCGCACACCGTTGACCACGTCGGTGACGTAGAGCGTGCCGTCCGCGCCCACGTCCATCGACTGGACCTGGCCGAGCGAGACCTCGGACGCCCGCTCGGTGTCGCCCGCCGGGGCGAGGTCGGCGAGTGTCGAGATCGTTCCGTCCCGCGCGATCCGCCTGATCCTGCTGGTCTGCGCGCTGGTCACATACAGCGTGCCGTCCCGGGCCACGGCGATGCCGTCCGGCTCGGTCAGCGCGGCCTTCGCCGCCTGGCCGCCGTCGCCCCGGTCGGCCCGCTCGCCGGTGCCGGCGACCGTGGAGATGACGCCGCGCCGGTCGATGCGGCGGATCCGGTTGTTGTAGGTGTCGGCGACGTACCGCGAGCCGTCCGGGCCGATCGCGACGTCGCGGGGCGTGTTCAGCTCGGCCCGGGTGGCCGGGCCGCCGTCGCCGCCGAAGCCGCCCTCCTCCACGTCGAGGTAGCTGCTGCCGGCGACCGTGACCAGCACGCCGTTCGGGCGGACCGCGCGGACGGCCGGCTTGCCGCGCTCGACGAAGTACAGCGTGCCGGACCGGTCGACCACGGGTGCGCTCGGCTCCCAGAGGCTGGCCTGGCGAGCCGGCGCGTTGTCGCTCTCCTGCGCCCAGCGGTCGCCGCCGCCCGCCACGGGGACCGGCTTGCCGTCGAGCCGGAATATCCGCTCGCCGTTCGCGGAGGTCGCGTAGACGATCCCGGTCGGGGCGACGGTGAGCGTCTCCGGAGCCGGCATCGTCATGTCCGTCTCGATGATCCCGGTGTCGGCGTCGACCCGGACGATCCGGTCGTTGCCGGTGTCGGCGACGTAGACGTAGCCCTCGGTGTCCGCGGCGACCGCGGTCGGCCGGTCGAGCTGCGCTCGTTCCGCCAACGGCCCGTCCTCGCCGGCCCCGGCCTCGCCCGTGCCGGCGAACTCGCGGACCGCGCCGTCCTCGCCGATCGCCAGCACCTGGTGCCGGGTCGGCATCGCGACGTACACCGTGCCGTCCGGGCCCAGGGTCATCCCGGCCGGGCCGGGCGGGGAGATCCGCGCCGCGACCTCCTCCGGCCTGGGCGGCGCGGGCTCGCGGCCGTTGCCGGCGACGACGCGTACGGTGCCCGGCTCCTCGCCCGCCCAACGCGACTCGGCCGGCTTCGGCGGCGTGGCGGCACCGGCGTCCCCGCCGACCGCCACCCGCACCGCGGTGGCCTCGGCCGCGACGTAGACATCACCGTCCGGGCCGACCGCGATGTCGTCGACGAACCCGAACCACGGGCCGGCCACCGGGTCGCTCGACGTGCCGTCTGCGGCGATCCGGTGGACCCGCCCGGCCGCGTCGGCCACGTGCAGGCGACCGTCGGGCCCGACCGCGATCCCGCCGATCTCCGTGTCTCCCGGCAGTTCGGCGGCCTTCGTCAGCGCGCCGTCCGCGCCGACTCCGTAGACCGTCGTGCCTTGCTCGGTGGAGAAGTACACGGTGCCGTCGCGGTCGACCGCCACCCGGTTCGGGTCGGGCAGCCGTACCGAGGTCGCCGGCCCGCCCTCGGCTGACCCGATTGGAGTCTCCCCGCCGCCGGCGATCGTGGTGATCCGGCCGCGCCGGTCGATCCGGCGGATACGCTGGTTGTTCGTGTCGGCCACGTAGACGCTGCCCGCGTCGTCCACGTCGATGCCGCTCGGCTCGTAGATCCACGCCGCCTTGGCCGGGCCGCCGTCGCCGCCGGTGCCGCCGTCCTCGGGGTCGAAGGTGAGCTCACCGCCGCCGCCAAGCACGGTGATCCGCCCGGACCGCTCGATGCGGCGGATGTCGTCGTTGCCGGCCAGGTAGACCGTGCCGTCGGCGGCGACCGCGGTGGCCGCCGGGCGGTTGCTCGGGCTGTAGATCCACCCGTTCACGTTGGGCCCGTCGTTCTCCGGTGCACGCAGCGAGCGGGTGCCCGGCACGGTGTCGATCACCCCGTCCGGCGTGACCCGGCGCAGGCGGCCGTTGGCCCGGTCGACGATGTAGACCGTGCCGTCCGGGCCGACGTCGATGTTCAACGGCTCGCCGAGCCGCGCGTCGCGGGCCGCCCAGCCGTCGCCGGAGTAGCCCTCCTCGCCGAGTCCGGCCACGGTGTACTCCTGGCCCGGCCGGCGGGGCAGCTGGTCGGGCTCGTCTGGTTGGGCCCGTCCGGCGGCGATCGGCGGCGCGGTCGTCAGTGTGAGGACGACCGCGGCGACGGCCGGGAGGGTGGGCAGCACGCGGCGGGGCAGGGTGGGCGACATTGGGGGTCTCCCTCGTGATGGTCCTGGCGGGTGGACGCATCCTGCCGGTACGGAGTTCCGCGTGGGGCCGGCTCGCCAAGGCCGGGCCATCCTGGCTCCGCGCGGACGTCCGGAAGTAGCGTGTCGCCTCATGGATGTGCGCACCGTCGACCACCCGCTGGCCAACGCGCGGCTGACCGTCATGCGGGACGCCCGCACGGACAACGCCACCTTCCGGGCCGCGCTGCACGAGCTGACCGTCATGCTCATCTACGAGGCCCTGCGTGACGCGCCGGTGCGCACCGAGCGCATCCACACGCCGGTCGCGCGTACCGAGGGCGTCTGGCTCGCCAACCCGCCGCTGCTGGTTCCCGTGCTGCGGGCCGGTCTCGGCATGGCCGACCAGGCGCACCGCCTGATCCCGGACGCACAGATGGGCTTCGTCGGACTCGCGCGCAACGAGGAGACGCTCGAGCCGACGCCGTACATGGAGTCGCTGCCCGCGGACCTCGCCGGCCGGCCGGTGCTCGTGCTCGACCCGATGCTCGCCACGGGCGGCTCGATGGAGTACACGATCCGGCTGCTGACCGACCGCGGCGCCACCGACGTGACCGCCGTGTGCGCGCTCGCGGCGCCGGAGGGCATCCGTCACCTGGAGAAGTCCGGGTTGCCGGTTCGGCTGGTCACCGCGAGCGTGGACGAGCGACTCAACGACTCGGGGTTCATCGTCCCGGGCCTGGGTGACGCCGGAGACCGGCAGTACGGCGCAGTCTGACCTTTCGTCGCTCTGGTATCACGGTGGTACCGTGAGATGCATGGCGATGACTCTGAGGCTGTCCGACGAGGAGAGTTCGCACCTCGCCGAGCTGGCCGCGGCGGAAGGCCGGTCGAAACAGGAGATCATGCGGCTCGCGCTCAACGACCGCTGGGCGCGGTTGCAGAAGGAGCAGCAGCTCGCCGAGGTGTTGAGCCGGGTGCTGCCCCGCTACCAAGGTCTGCTCGATCGGATCGGAACCGCCTGAATCCTGTCGGCGGCTAATGGCATGATCGCGCGGTGATCATGTACCTGGACGCCAGCGACCTGCTCGTGCTGGCCGCGGCCGTCACCGGTGGCGACCTCGTGGTGCGCGATCTCGGCCTGCTCGACGCCGCCGCGCATCGGCCACGCGCCACCGTCCTCGGCGTGCAGGCCTACGACAACCTGTGGCTCAAGGCCGCCGCCCTGCTCGACTCCATCGTCACCACCCGCCCGCTCGCCGAGGGCAACTGGCGCCTCGGCTGGGTCGCCGCGGTGACCCTCTGCGACATGAACGGCTGGTGGATCGACGCCGACGAGGACGACGCGCTCGAGGTCGTCCGCGACGTCGGGCGTGGCAACGTGGGCGTGCCCGAGATGGCCGCGCGGCTGGAGGAGTGGGCGCTGCCCAAGCAGAACGGCTCGGCTTGACCTGGAGCGCGCTCCAGCTCCTACCGTCGAACATGTGACTTACGCGATCGCGGAGGCAGCCCGGCGCAGTGGGTTGTCGATCGACACCCTCCGCTACTACGAACGAATCCAGCTGATCGACCCGCCCGCCCGCGACTCCGGCGGCCGGCGCGTCTACACCGACGAGGACCTTGGCTGGCTCGGGTTCCTCACCAAGCTGCGCACCACCGGCATGCCGATCCGGATGATGCGCGAGTACGCCCGGCTGCGGCATCAGGGCGACACGACCGCCACGCGGCGCAAGCAGATCCTCATTGAGCAGCGTGCCGAGGTGCTGGACCGGATCGTCGAGCTGAACGCCTGCCTGGACGTGCTGAACTACAAGATCGTCAACTACGAGCAGTGCGAGCGGGACCTCAACGAGAAGGCACCCGTGGAGGCGTCCGCATGACCGGGACACGGCGGCTCGGCGGGCTGGGGGTCTCCGCCCAGGGGCTCGGCTGCATGGGCATGAGCGAGTTCTACGGCGAGGCCGACGACACCGAGTCGGTCGCCACGATCCATCGCGCGCTTGAGCTTGGCGTGACGCTCATCGACACCGCGGACATGTACGGCCGGGGTGCCAACGAGGAACTGGTGGGCCGGGCCATCGCCGGCCGGCGCGACGAGGTCGTGCTGGCCACCAAGTTCGGCGTCGTGCGCAGTGACGACCCGAACGAGCGGGGCGTGCGCGGCGACCCGGAATACGTGCGCGCGGCGTGCGACGCATCGCTGGCCCGGCTCGGCGTGGACCACATCGACCTCTACTACCAGCACCGTGTCGACGCGAACGTGCCCATCGAGGACACCGTCGGCGCGATTGCCCAGCTCGTCGTGGCGGGCAAGGTCCGCCACCTGGGCCTGTCCGAGGCGGCGGCCGGCACGATCCGCCGCGCGCACGCCGTGCACCCGATCGCCGCGCTGCAGTCCGAGTGGTCGCTGTGGACGCGTGACATCGAGGCCGAGATCGTGCCGGCGTGCCGGGAGCTCGGGATCGGGATCGTCGCGTACTCGCCGCTCGGACGCGGCTTCCTGACCGGACGGTTCACGTCGACCAGTGACTTCGGTTCCGGCGACTTCCGCCGGTTCGGCCGGTTCGCCGAGGGCAACCTGCAGCACAACCTCGCGATCGTCGAGGCGCTGCACGCGCTCGCGGCCGATCGCGGGGTGGCCGCCGGGCAGTTGGCACTCGCGTGGGTACACGACCGTGGTCGCGACGTGGTGCCGATCCCGGGCACGAAGCGGCGGAGGTACCTGGAGGAGAACGTCGCCGCGGCCGCCATCGAATTGTCCGAAGAGGACATCACGGCGATCGAGGGCGCCGTCCCGGCGGACAAGGTCGCGGGCGAGCGCTACCCCGAGCAGGGAATGCGCCTGGTGGGTCGCTAGGGCATCAGCGTCGCGGCCACGGTCGCGCCGAGCTCCCAGCACTTCCGCAGGTCGTCCTTGGTCGGCTCGCCGGTGACCGACACCGTGTCGGTGGCCTTGGCCCAGCCGAGCCCGGTCGTGATCGACTCGATGCCGCGGATCGCGCCGGTGGTGTCGCTGTTGCCGTGGACGTAGAGGCCGAAGGGGCGACCGCGGGTGGCGTCGAGGCACGGGTAGTAGGCGAGGTCGAAGAAGACCTTGAGGGCGCCGGACATCATGCCGAGGTTGGCGGGCGTGCCGAGGAGGTAGCCATCGGCCTCGAGCGCGTCCTTCGCGGTCGCGGCGAGTGCCGGCCGCCGGATGACCTCGACACCCTCGAGCTCGTCGGTCGTCGCGCCGGCGAGCACGGCCTCGAACATGGCCTGCACGTTCGGCGAGGGCGTGTGGTGGACGATCAGCAACCGGGCCACGGCGCGAAGGATGCTCGGCCGCGGCACGCGACGCAACCCCACCGAGCAACCCCACAGACTGTCCACAACCGCGCGAGTTGTCCACAGCGGACGCCCAACCGCCGGATTTGTCAGTCCTGACAAGTAGACTGGGTGGCAAGACCCACACCGTGTACGACTCGGAGATCTGCAAGCAGTGCGACGGCTCAGGATGGGTGAACTGATGACGGAGAGCATACGAACGGTGTGCCACGGCTGCCGGCAGGTCACGCAGTACCGCGACGACGCCGGGAACATCCGGCCGATGGTCCTTCCCGGCAACGGCACCGTCTGGGTAGACCGGGCACCAGGTGGCATGGTCGAAGAGCCATGCCCGGTGTGCGGCGACAGCGACGACCCCGGTTGGCTGCCAGGTTTCGTGCCGCCCGTGTGACCTCGATATTCAGCGGACCTCGCCGGGTGTTCGGCGAGGTCTCATATCGACCTCAGTGACATTTCCGCAGGTCAGCGCGTACGCAACCAAGGACGGCTTGCCCCCCGGAGAGGGTGTGGGCCGCGGGTCACGGGTGCGCGCGTGGGGGTGTGTGCGGGCGCGTGCGAGGGGTTGTGCCGGGCTTGGGTGATGTGTGCGTGGCGTCGCCGGGCGGGCCTAGGTCTTGAGGACTTGGGAGACCTCGTCGCGCAGGGCCGTCAGGCGGGCGGTGGCCTTCGTGCGGGCGGTCGGCAGCGCGTCGGCGGACGGGACGGGTTCGACGACCTCCAGGTAGGCCTTCACCTTCGGCTCCGTGCCCGATGGGCGGATCACCACGCGCAGGCCGTCCGCGCGCAGCCGGATGATGTCCGGTGCCGGATTGTCCTGGCTCACCGCGACACCGCCCAGCCGCGCCGGCGGCGTCGTGCGGAGGGCGGTGACCAGCGGGGGAATGGCCGCCACGTCGGCGAACCGCAGGGAGACCTGGTCGGTCAGGTGCACGCCGTGCGCCACCGCCAGGTCGTCCAGGGCGTCCGGCAGCGCGCGTCCGGCGGCCTTGCGCGTCGCGGCCAGGTCGCAGGCCAGGATCGCGGCCGAGATGCCGTCCTTGTCCCGCACGGACGACGGGTCGACGCACAGGCCCAGCGCCTCCTCGTACGCGAACACCAGACCCTCGCCGGCCCGGACCAGCCACTTGAAGCCGGTCAGCGTCTCCGTGTGCCGCGCGCCCGTCGCCGCGGCGACCAAACCGAGCAGCGACGATGACACGATCGTCGACGCCACGAGCGGGTCCGGGTGCGCCGCTCTGTCCAGTGTGGACAGCACGTGCGCGCCGAGCAGGGCGCCCGTCTCGTCGCCGCGGAGCATGCGCCAGCCGTCGGCGAAGCGCACGCCCAGCGCGCAGCGGTCCGCGTCCGGGTCCAGGGCGATGGCCAGGTCGGCGTCCGACGACGAAGCCAATCCCAGCAGCAGGTCCGCCGCGCCCGGCTCCTCGGGGTTCGGGAAGTCCACCGTCGGGAAGTCGGGATCCGGCGCGGCCTGTGCGGGAACCAGCGTCACGTCCGCGAAGCCCGCGCGCCGCAACGCCTCCAGCGCCGTGTCGCCGCCGACGCCGTGCATCGGGGTCAGTACCACCCGCAGGTCCCGCGCGACACCACGCGGCAGCGCCGCGACGTGCGACAGGTACGAGTCCACCTGCTCGTCGCTCACCGGCAGGGAACCGGCCGACACGGGCACCGACCGGGCGGCCGGCGCGCCCCGGATCCCCGCCTCGATCAGCCGGTCGTCCGGCGGCACGATCTGCGAGCCGTCATCCGTGTACACCTTGTACCCGTTGTCCGCGGGCGGGTTGTGCGAGGCCGTGATCTGGATGCCCGCCACCGCCCCGAGCCGGCGCACCAGGAACGCCGTGATCGGCGTCGGCAGCGGGCCCGGCATGGTCAGCACCGAGAAGCCCGCCGCCGCCAGCACGCCGGCGGCGGCGTCGGCGAACGCGGCGGAGCCGTGCCGCGCGTCCCGGCCGACCACCACCGTGCCGCCCGCGTGTCCCTTGTGCCGCAACCACTCCGCGACCCCAGCCGTCGCGCGGACGACGACCGCGCGGTTCATCCCGTTGGAGCCCGCCCGGACCGGGCCGCGCAGCCCCGCGGTGCCGAAGGAGAGCGTGCCGTTCATCCGGTCCGCCAGGTCCTCGACCGCGCCGGGCACCCCGCCCATCGCGTTCGCGACGACCTGCTGCAGCTCCAGCTTCGTGTCCGGGTCGGGGTCGTCGGCCATCCACCGGAAAGCCGCGTCCCGCAACGAAGACGACAGACTCACCGTGCTCACGAACGTTCCACGAGCGCCCGCAGCAGGCCACCCATCCGCCCGGCGGCGGAGCGGCCGGCCTCGAGGACCTCCTCGTGGTTCAGCGGCTCGCCGGTGACGCCGGCCGCCAGGTTCGTCACCAGCGACAGGCCGAACACCTCGGCCCCGGCGGCCCGCGCGGCGATCGCCTCCAGGACCGTCGACATGCCGACGAGGTCCGCGCCCATCGTGCGCAGCATCCGGATCTCCGCCGGGGTCTCGAAGTGCGGCCCGACCAGACCCGCGTACACGCCCTCGACCAGCGACGGGTCGATCTCCCGCGCCAGCGCCCGCAGCCGCGGCGAGTACAGGTCCGTCAGGTCCACGAAGTTCGCGCCGACGAGCGGCGAGGCGGCCGTCAGGTTGAGGTGGTCGCTGATCAGCACCGGCGTGCCGACGGGGATGCCGTCCCGCAGGCAGCCCGCGGCGTTGGTCAGCACGACCGTCCGGCAGCCCGCCGCCGCGAGCGTGCGCACGCCGTGTGCCACCGAGGCGACGCCGCTGCCCTCGTACAGATGCGTGCGGCCGAGCATGATCAGCACCCGCCGGTCGCCGGCCCGCAGCGACCGGATCGTGCCGCCGTGCCCGGCGGCGGTCGGCGCGGCGAACCCGGGCAGCTCCGCCATCGGCACCTCGGTGGTGGCCGCACCGATCACGTCGGCGGCCGGCCGCCAGCCCGAGCCGAGCACCACGGCCACGTCGTGCTCGTCCACCCCGGTGCGCTCGGCGAGCGCGGTCGCCGCCTTCTCGGCCAGCGCGGCAAAGTTCTCAGTCACGGGCCCGACTGTAGCCGGGCCTCAGCCGGTGACCTTGAACGTCTTCGCGATCCGGTCGAACAGCTCCTGGCGGCCGGTGTCCTCCTGGTCCACCGGCACGGTCACCCCGACCACCCACAGGTCCTCGCCGAGCGGCAACAGGTTCGCGAACGTCACCCGGTTCAGGTCGTGCGCGCCCGGCGCCAGGCTGTCCCCGCTGGTCGTGGTCCGGTAGGTCAGGTGCACGCCGGGGTCGCCCCCGGGGAGGCCCCGGGTCGGGGTGGGCTCCACCAGGTTGACGGCCACGTCGTCGTTGTCGTCCAGGGAGTCGAGGTAGTCGTCCATCGAGTTGCCGGGGAAGTACCCGTTGAACCGTTCCACCGTCAGCATCCGTCTGCCGTCGGTCGAGACGTAGTACACCCGCGTGCTGTTCAGGTCGTCCGTGACACGCTCCTCCACGAAGCGCTCCCAGTCGCGCGGCACCCCCACCGAGTAGCCGCCGCCCTGCACGCCGTTCACGGTCGCCGCGTCGCCGGTCTGTGTCACCAACTCGGGCGCCGACGTCTCCGGCTCGGGGGTCGGCGCCGGAGCGGACGTCCGCTCCGGCGGCAGCACCGACTCGCCGCCGACCACCCGGGCGAGCGCGAACCCGCCGCCGGCCGCCGCGAAGAACAGCACCACCGCGAGGATCACGAGCAGGGCCGACACCACCCGGCTCCGGCCGCGGCGGGCCGGCGGGCGGCGGGCCGTCGTGTCGAAGGGCAGTGGGCCGGGGGCCGGGGCGAGCTGCGGTGCTCCCGTCGGCGTCTCCGCGGGCGCGGGCGTGGCGGGCGGGCGCGGCAGCGGGGGCGCGGACGGCTTGGGCGTGAGGCGGGTCGGTGTCTGGTCCGGGTCTGCCAGTGTCGCCAGGTCCTCGTCGGAGAGCAGCGGCGTGGTCGGCGGCGGCAACAGCGGGTGCAGCCGGTTGCGTACCTCGGCCAACGAGAGCCGCCGGGCCGGTTCCTTCACCATCAGTGCGGCGACGATGTCGGCCAGCGGCCCGGCCGCCTCCGGCCGCGGCACCTCGCCGTGGATCACCATGTTCACGATCTCGAGCACGGTGCCGTTCACGTCGTAGGGCGCGTGCCCCTCGAGCATCGCGAACAGCGTCGTACCGAGGCCCCACAGGTCCGCGGCCGACGTCACCTCCTGCCCGGCCGCCACCTCCGGCGCGATGTAGGCCGGCGAGCCGAGCATGATCCCGGTACGGGTCATCGTCCGCTCGGAGACGTTGCGCGCGATGCCGAAGTCGGTCAGCTTGACCTGCCCGTTGGTCGACGGCGTGGTGCCGACGAGCACGTTGCCCGGCTTGACGTCCCGGTGCGTGATGCCGACCTGGTGCGCGGCCGCGAGCCCGGCGGCGACCGCGTCGGCGACCGCGGCCGCGGCGGCGGTCGCCAGCGGGCCGAGCGTGCCCAGCACCTCGGCCAGGCTCTGCGCCGGCAGGTACTCGGTGACCACGAACGGCTCGCCGTTCTCGCGGGCCACGTCGTGCAGCGTGATCACGTTCGGGTGGGACAGCGCGGCGATCGCACGTGCCTCGCGCAGCGTCCGCTCGCGCAGCTCGTCGGCCTCGGCGTCCGGAATGCCCGGTGGCAGGAGGACCTCCTTGACCGCGACTGGGCGGCGCAGGAACTCGTCGTAGGCCTCCCACACCGTGCCCATCGCACCCTGGCCGAGTTGGCGGCGCAGCCGGTAGCGGCCGGCGATCTGGCGGTCGGTCGGGCTGGACACGGCGCCCATTCTGCGGCATCCACCACACCGTCAGGCGAGAACCGCCGATTTCCGTAGCATGCCGAGTATGACGTCAGCCGAGCCGTTGAGTCTGGCCGCCGAGTTCCCGGCGGCCACCCGGGACCAGTGGCGCGAGCTGGTCAGGGGGGTCCTGCGCAGGTCCGGAGTCGACACGGACGACATCGACGGGCCTGTCGAGGCCGTGCTCGCCAGCCCCACCTACGACGGGTTCCGCGTCCAGCCGCTCTACACGGCACAGGACGTCTCCCCGGACGCCGGCTTCCCCGGTCTTCCGCCGTACGTGCGCGGCGGCAACCCCGACGGGCGCGTGCTCACCGGCTGGGACGTCCGCCAGCGCCACGCCCACCCCGACCCGGACGTCGCCCGGCACGCGATCCTCGCGGACCTCGAGAACGGCGGGACCTCGCTGTGGCTGGTCGTGGGCGCCGCCGGGCTGCCCGTCGACGCGCTCGCCGGCGTGCTCGACGCGGTCCACCCCGCCGGCGGCCTCGTCACCGCCCCGGTCACCCTCGACGCGGGTGAGGACGCCGTGCGCGCGGCCGAGGCGCTGCTCGCCCTCCACGAGGACAGGGGCGTGCGGGCGAGCGAGGTCCGGGGCAACCTCGGCGCCGACCCGCTCGGCCTGCGGGCCCGCACCGGCTCCGAGACCGACCTCGGCCCGGCCGTCGAGCTGGCGCGGCGCGCACAGGCCCACCCGAGGTTGCGCGCGATCGTCGTGGACGCCCTGCCCTACCACGAGGCCGGCTCGTCCGACGGTCAGGAGCTCGGCTGCGCGATCGCCACCGGCGTCGCCTACCTGCGCGCGCTGACCGAGGCCGGGCTCGACGTGGACGCGGCGGCCCGGCAGCTGGAGTTCCGTCTCGCCGCCACCGCCGACCAGTTCGCCACGATCGCGAAGTTCCGGGCCGCGCGCCGGCTCTGGGCCCGGGTCACCGAGGTGTCCGGCGCGACCGTGCGCACCGCGCCCCAGCACGCGGTGACCTCCTCGACGATGATGACCCGCCGCGACCCGTGGGTGAACATGCTGCGCACCACGCTCGCCTGCTTCGCCGCCGGGGTCGGCGGCGCGGACGCGGTGACCGTGCTGCCGTTCGACTCCGCGATCGGCAGCCCGGACGCCTTCGCCCGGCGGATCGCCCGCAACACGCAGTCGATCCTCCTGGAGGAGTCCAAAGTGGCCGGTGTGATCGACCCGGCCGGAGGCTCCTGGTACGTCGAGCGGCACACCGACGAGCTGGCGCGCGCCGGCTGGGCGGCGTTCACCGAGATCGAGCGGGCCGGCGGGATCGCGGCCGCGTTCGACAGCGGGCTCGTCGGCGAGCGGATCGCCGCCACCCGCACCGCCCGCACCGCGCGGTTCGCCGCCGGCGAGGAGTCGATCACCGGCGTGACCGTGTTCCCCGACAAGGACGAGAAGCCACTCACCCGCGCCCCGGCGCCGGCCGAGCCCTCCGGCGGGCTGCCGAAGGTGCGGTACGCGGAGCCGTTCGAGGCGAAGCTGGAGGGGGAATCGTGAGCATTCCCGACTTCGCCGACGTCGAGCTGGGCGAGCCCGAGGTCGCGTCGGTCGCCGACTGGCTGGCCGCGCTGCAGGAGGCCACCGGCAAGGGCAGCGACGCGCTCACCACGGAGACCCCCGAGGGCATCGTCCTGAAACCCTTGTACGCCAGCGAGGACACCGACGAGCTGGACTTCCTCGGCACGTACCCCGGCATCGTGCCGTACCTGCGCGGGCCCTACCCGACGATGTACGTCAACCAGCCGTGGACGATCCGCCAGTACGCCGGCTTCTCCACCGCCGCGGAGTCCAATGCCTTCTACCGGCGCAACATCGCGGCCGGCCAAAAGGGACTGTCGGTCGCGTTCGACCTCGCCACGCACCGCGGCTACGACTCCGACCATCCGCGCGTCGCCGGGGACGTCGGCATGGCCGGGGTGGCCATCGACTCGATCTACGACATGCGCCAGCTCTTCGACGGCATCCCGCTGGACGAGATGTCCGTGTCGATGACGATGAACGGCGCCGTGCTGCCGATCCTCGCGCTGTACGTGGTGGCGGCCGAGGAGCAGGGCGTGGCGCAGGACAAGCTCGCCGGGACCATCCAGAACGACATCCTCAAGGAGTTCATGGTCCGCAACACCTACATCTACCCGCCGCAGCCGTCGATGCGGATCATCTCCGACATCTTCGCGCACACGTCCCGGCACATGCCGAAGTTCAACTCGATCTCCATCTCCGGCTACCACATGCAGGAGGCCGGGGCGACCGCCGACCTGGAGCTGGCGTACACGCTCGCGGACGGCGTCGAGTACATCCGCGCCGGCGTCGACGCCGGGCTGTCCGTCGACTCGTTCGCGCCGCGGCTGTCGTTCTTCTGGGCCATCGGGATGAACTTCTTCATGGAGGTCGCGAAGCTGCGTGCCGCGCGGCTGCTGTGGGCCAAGCTCGTCAAGCAGTTCGCCCCGGCGGGAAAGCCACTGTCGGACAAGTCGCTGTCCCTGCGCACGCACTGTCAGACCTCCGGCTGGTCGCTGACCGCGCAGGACGTCTACAACAACGTGATCCGCACGTGCGTCGAGGCGATGGCCGCCACCCAGGGGCACACGCAGTCCCTGCACACCAACGCGCTGGACGAGGCGCTCGCACTGCCCACGGACTTCTCCGCCCGCATCGCACGCAACACGCAGCTGTTGCTCCAGCAGGAGTCCAACACCACCCGGGTCATCGACCCGTGGGGTGGCAGCGCGTTCGTCGAGCGGCTCACCTACGACCTCGCCCGCCGGGCGTGGGGGCACATCAGCGAGGTCGAGTCGGCGGGCGGCATGGCCCGGGCGATCGACGCCGGCATCCCGAAGCTGCGCATCGAGGAGGCCGCCGCGCGTACCCAGGCCCGCATCGACTCCGGCCGCCAGCCGGTGATCGGGGTGAACAAGTACCGGCTCGCGGACGCCGACGAGCACGTCGAGGTGCTCAAGGTGGACAACGCCGGGGTGCGCGCGCAGCAGCTGGAGAAGCTGCGCCGGCTGCGTGCCGAACGCGACCAGACGGCCGTCGACCGAGCGCTGGACGCGCTGTCCGCCGCGGCGAACGGTACGCAGAACCTGCTCGCGCTCGCCATCGACGCCGCCCGCGCCAAGGCGACCGTCGGCGAGATCTCCGACGCGCTCGGCAAGGTGTGGGGTCGCCACTCCGCGCAGATCCGTACGATCTCCGGCGTCTACTCCGAGGAGGTCGGCGCCGTGTCCAATGTGGACCAGGCGCGCGCGGTGGTGAGCGCGTTCGCGGAGGCCGAGGGACGCCGGCCGCGCATCCTGGTGGCGAAGATGGGCCAGGACGGGCACGACCGCGGGCAGAAGGTGATCGCGACCGCGTTCGCCGACCTCGGTTTCGACGTGGACGTGGGCCCGCTGTTCCAGACGCCGGCCGAGGTGGCCCGCCAGGCTGTCGAGGCCGACGTGCACATCGTCGGGGTCAACTCGCTCGCCGCCGGGCACCTCACGCTCGTGCCGGCCCTGCGGGACGAGCTGGCCTCCCTCGGCCGGGACGACATCATGATCGTGGTCGGCGGCGTGATCCCGCCCGCCGACCACGACGAGCTGCGCGCCGCGGGCGCGGCGGGGGTCTTCGGCCCCGGCACGGTCATCGCCGACGCCGCCGCCGACCTGCTGCGCACGCTCGCCGACCGGCACGGGCATCGCACCTAGTGCCTCGCGAGATCGACGTCTCCGCGTACGCGAAGGGTGTGGTCGCCGGCGATCGCGGCACGCTCTCGAAGGCGATCACGCTCGTCGAGTCGCGGCGGGCGGACCACCGGGCGCTCGCCCAGCAGCTGCTCGTGGAGCTGCTGCCCCATGCCGGCGGGGTGGACAGCCCGGCGCACCGGGTCGGCATCACGGGCGTGCCGGGCGTGGGCAAGTCGACGTTCATCGACGCGCTCGGCTCGATGCTCACCGAGGCCGGCCACCGGGTCGCGGTGCTCGCGGTCGACCCGTCCTCGTCGCGCACCGGGGGCTCGATCCTCGGCGACAAGACGCGGATGGCCCGGCTCGCGGTCGACCCGGCCGCGTTCATCCGCCCGTCGCCGACCTCCGGGACGCTCGGCGGCGTCACCCGGGCGACCCGCGAGTCGATCGTGCTGATGGAGGCGGCCGGCTACGACGTGGTGCTCGTCGAGACCGTCGGCGTCGGGCAGTCCGAGATCTCCGTGGCTAACATGGTCGACTGCTTCGTGCTGCTCACCCTCGCGCGGACCGGCGACCAACTGCAGGGCATCAAGAAGGGCGTGCTCGAGCTCGCCGACGTGATCGCGGTGAACAAGGCCGACAGGGTGGATTCCGCCGACCACGAGGTGGCCGCCCGCAAGGCCGCCCGCGAGCTGTCCGGCGCGCTGCGGCTGCTGCGCACGGCCGAGGCCACCTGGATCCCACCCGTGCTGACCTGCAGCGGGCTCACCGGCGCGGGCCTGGACACCCTGTGGGAGCAGGTGGAGCGCCACCACCGCACGCTGTCCGAGTCGGGTGAGCTGGCCGAGCGGCGGCGGCGCCAGCAGGTGGACTGGACCTGGACGATGGTTCGCGACACGCTGCTCACCCGGCTGTACGAACATCCCGGGGTACGGGCGCTCGCCGCTGACCTGGAACGGGAGGTCGCGAACGGCGAGCTGACCCCGACGCTGGCCGCGGAGCGGATACTGGAGGTGTTCGCCGACTCACCGCCCGCTGACTAGAGTCGTGACCATGCGGAGCGCCTCCCGGCTCATGATCATCGCCCTGCTCGGTTTGTTCCTCGCACTTCCCGCCGTGTCGACCGTGTCCGCGTTACCGGCGTCGGCCGCGCCCGCAGACCGGCTCACCGCCCAACCCGCCACCCCGACCAGCCCGTCCTCGCCCGCCACCACGGCGCCGTCCGGCCCGAGGCTCCAGCCCGACGCCGAGGCCGACAAGACCGAGCAGCGGCGCAAGCTGATCATGGGCGTCGCGTCGGTCGTGCTGATCGCGCTCGTGATCTGGGGGAAGAGCGTCCGGCGCAAGCGCAGGAAGGCGGCCGAGGGCGGATGACCGGTCGTTGGTCGATTGTGATCGTTTAGCCAGGCTGAAGCGCATACACCGCTCGGCGCACGAGCAACACCGGCTGACCAGTCGACCAGCCAACCTCGTGCGATCCTGCATACCCGATGGTGCAGGATTGCCCGCGTGACAGTGCTCGAATCGCGGTCCGGGATGTCGCGGGACCGTGACGATGTGAATTCGGCGGGTGGGCCCGAGGTGCTCTTGACCGACAAGGGCGTCACCATGCCCAGTGTGGATGACCTTGGTGCGGGGCGCGGTCCCTCATGGCTCGACGACTGGCTCGGCCGCAGCGCGCCCGACGTACTCGCCTGGTATCGGCACATCCATGCGCACCCCGAGCTTTCCCGGCGCGAGTACGCGACCACCGAACTGGTCGCGGGCCTGCTCTCCGCCCAGGGGCTGCGCCCGAAGCTGTTCGACAGCGGCACCGGTCTGATCTGCGACGTCGGCGCCGGCGAGCGCTGCGTCGCGCTGCGCGCCGACATGGACGCGCTGCCGCTCACCGAGCTCACCGGCCTGCCGTACGCCTCGACCGTGCCCGGCGCCGCCCACGCGTGCGGCCACGACGCGCACACCGCGATGCTGGTCGGCGCCGGCCTCGCGCTGGCGTCCGCGCCGGAGCTGCCGGGCCGGGTGCGGCTGGTGTTCCAGCCGGCCGAGGAGGTCATGCCGGGCGGCGCCCTCGACGTCATCGCCTCGGGCGGGCTCGACGGGGTCGAGTCGATCTTCGGCCTGCACTGCGACCCGCGGGTGCGGGTCGGCAGCGTGGGCACCCGGGTCGGCGCGATCACGTCGGCCACCGACCTGCTGGAGCTGCGGCTGACCTCGCCGGGCGGGCACACGTCGCGCCCGCACCTGACCGCCGACCTGGTGCACGCGCTGGGCACGGTCATCACCGGCCTGCCGGCCCTGCTGTCACGGCGGATCGACCCGCGCTCGGGCACCGTGCTCGTGTGGGGCGCGGTGCACGCGGGTGAGGCGCCGAACGCGGTCCCGCAGGACGGCGTGCTGCGGGGCACGCTGCGCACCGGTGACCACGAGGTGTGGGCCGACCTGGAGCCGCTGGTGTCGGGCCTGGTCGAGTCGCTGCTGGCGCCGACCGGGGTCGGCTTCGAGCTGGAGCACCGCCGGGGCGTGCCGCCGGTGGTGAACGACGAGGAGAGCACGGCGGTCCTGCGGGCGGGTGTCGAGGCGGCGCTGGGCGAGCAGGCGGTGACGTCGACGAAGCAGTCGTCCGGCGGGGAGGACTTCGGCTGGTACCTGGAGCACGTCTCGGGCTCGTTCGCGCGGCTCGGCGTGTGGTCCGGCGAGGGCCCGACGCCCGACCTGCACCAGCCCACGTTCCACCTCGACGAGCGGGCGCTGCTGACCGGTGTCCGGGTGCTGACGCACACCGCCCTGGCGGCGCTCGCCTGACCCGTCAGTAGTGGTCGCCTCCGTCACGCCGGTTCGCGACGATGATCATTCCGATGACCACGACGAGGTAGGCGCCGAGCGCGATGCCGGCGTCCACGAGGCGTGTCACGCCGCCGGCGTTGTCGAGGAAGAAGCTGATCGCGCCGAACCCGCCGATGACGACGAGCAGCGCGAGGCAGACCTTGACGAAGCGGCCGTAGGAGCACCACCAGGTGCAGCTGCCCGGGCTGAGGTGCTTGCAGAGCGAGTCCCCGTGCCCGGTGCGGGGCAGCTGCTTGGCGGCGTGCCGACTCAAGCCGGCCCCCTCTTCGCCGGTGGTCGCCCTGTCACAGGGCGGCCCCGCAGAACGCGCAGCGGCCGGGGTCGCTGGCCTCGGGTTGATGACGCCCGCTGGGACTGTAAGGACACTCAGGCCGGGCACCCATGATCCCACTATCCCCTGCCCGGCGGACATCATCAAGGCCGCCCGCCCGGGGTCGGGACTGTCCACAGGTCGGCGGGTTGTCCACAGGAACCCGCCACCGCCCGGAAACCGTCGGTGCTCACACCTAGGCTGGAACCAGGGGTGGGTGGGTTCATGTGGTCGTGGCAACGTGGTCTATGTGGACTGTCGCTGGTTGGGTTTTTCTTTGGGGGTGAGCCAGTTCAGTGTTTTGCGGGGGCGGTCGTTGAGCTGGGTGGCGACAGTGGTGAGGTGGTCGGCGGTGTGGCGGGACAGGTCGGTGCTTGTGGGGAGGTACTGGCGGAGGAGGCCGTTGGTGTTCTCGTTGGAGCCGGGTTGCCAGGGTGCGTGGGGTCGGCGAAGTAGATCGCGGGGGTGGTGGCGAGGTGATCTCGGCGTGGCGGGCCAGGTCGGTGCCCTGGTCCCAGGTCAGCGACCGTGTCAGCGCCGTGGGCAGGGTCTGGATGGTGGGGATCATCGCGTCCCGTACCGCAGGCGCGTGGTAGCCGTTCGGTTGCGGCACCAGCAGGCGGAACCGGCTCGTGCGTTCGACCAGGGGTGCCGATCGCGGACTGGTTGTTCTTGCCGATGAGCAGGTCACCTTCCCAGTGGCCGGGGATCGCCCGGTCGGCGGCCTCGGCCGGCCGGCGGCTGATCTCGACGAGATCAGGGATCAGGGGTCGGTGAGCCCGCCGTGGTTGAGTCTGTCGACGCGGTAGGCGCAATGCCTGTCCGGTGCGCAGGCACCGGGCCAACTCCCGGACGCGGGGCGCCGCGGCCTCGCACGGAGAGGGATTGGTAGATCGTCTCGTGCGACACCCGCATCTCCGGCCGGTGGGAACTCGGCCGTCAGCCTGGTCGAGATCTGCTGCGGTGACCACCGCTCCCGCAACCGGGCCTGCACCCACTCCCGCAACTCCCATGAGCGGTGAGGGCGATCCTGGCTGGCTTCGGTCGCCGGGCCCGGCTCCCGCGCCGCCGCGTCGGCCACATGCGCCAGATACCGCGCCCGACCACCATTGCGGGTGATCTCTGGACTGATCGTCGACGCCGGCCGGCCCAGCTGCCGTGCGATCGATCGGACACCCTCGTCCCCGGGGCAGACCGAGCGAGATCCCCTCCCGCTCGGCCACAGACAGCTACCGACTCCCCAACTCGCCCGGCGCGTGACCGATCACCCCGCCAGCCTCGGCGAACCACCGCTTCCCCGGCTGCGACGACACACCCCGCCGCCCACCCGCCGCCCACGAGGCACGCAACACCACCTGCCCCACCCGAACCTCATCCCACAACCGCACCCGCACAGCCCGCGGCAACGGCAACCAACCCACCACAACACCACCTCACCAGAAGGGTGCTGCAACGACCGCGTCAATCCACCGACCCCTGGCGAGGACGCCGACGTGTGTCGACCGGCGTTTGCAAGTGCACCCGTTCCGCGCCAGGTTCGGGGACTCGCGGCGCCAGGGCTCGCGGTTGGGACCAGCAGAGCTGGGCAGGGGTGCGGGTCAGGGGCCGATGCCCTGGCAGGGGCGGATGCGCAGGTCTGCCACGTAGTCGGCGGGGGCGCCGGCCGACTCGGCCGCGTCGGAGACCACGCCGAGGTAGCGGGCCGAGGGAAGGCCGCCCTCGTAGGCGTCCAGCACGTAGAGCCAGGCCAACACCGAGCCCTCGAGCGTCTGCACCCGCAGCCGGATCTTCGAGTGGAGGCCCAGCTCGGAGCCCTCCCACCGGTCCAGTCTGGCCTCGTCCTCCGGCGTCACGTCGTAGAGCACCACGAACACCTGCGAGCCGGGCTCCTCCACGATCGTCGCGAGGGCGCCCTCCCAGCCCAGGTCCTCGCCACCGAAGGTCAGCCGCCAGCCCACGAGCCAGCCGGTACCCGCCATCGGCGAATGCGGCGCTCGCTCCATCATCTGGGCGGGATCCATGTTGGACCCGTACGCGGCATAGAGCGGCACCCGGACAGCGTAGCGATACACCGGATCATGTGCGCTCCCATGGGCGTTGGGCGTGTTCGCCCGCGGGCACGCCGCGTACCGTTGCCCGCGGAGACCGCGGAAGAGAACAGGGTGACGAGGGGAGCTCGGGGTGACCCGGATCGTGATCATGGGCGGTGGGCCCGCCGGCTACGAGGCAGCGCTGGTCGCCGCCCAGCACGGGGCCGACGTCACGATCATCGAACGGGACGGGTTGGGTGGCGCGTGCGTGCTCTACGACTGCGTCCCGTCCAAGACGTTCATCGCCTCCGCGGGAGCCAGGTCCGCCTTCCACAACGCCGACGAGCTGGGCATCCGCACGGACAGTCAGCTTCCGCCGGTCGACCTGCCGGTCGTCCACGGTCGGGTGAAGGGGCTCGCGCTGGCGCAGTCCGCGGACGTGCGCAACCGCGTCCAGCGCGAGGGCGTGCGGGTCGTCAGCGGCTCCGCGCGGTTCTGCGACGACCGCACGGGCCTGGCCGCGCACCGCGTCACCGCGGTCGGTCACGACGGCTCGACCGAGGTGCTCGACGCGGACGTCGTGCTGATCGCCACCGGTGCCACCCCCCGGTTGCTGCCCGGCGCGGAGCCGGACGGCGAGCGGATCCTCGACTGGCGGCAGATCTACGAGCTGCCCGAGCTGCCCGAGCACCTCGTCGTCGTGGGCTCGGGGGTCACGGGCGCGGAGTTCGTGTCGGCCTACACCGAGATGGGCGTGCGCGTCACGCTGATCTCCAGCCGCGACCGGGTACTGCCGCACGAGGACGCGGACGCCGCCGCCGTGCTCGAGGACGTCTACGCCGCGCGGGGCACCGAGGTCGTCAAGCACGCGCGGGCCGAGCGGGTCGAGCGCACCGCCAAGGGCGTCGTCGTGCACCTGCGTGGCGGGCAGACCGTCGAGGCCAGCCATGCGCTGATGACCGTCGGCTCGGTGCCCAACACGGGCGGCATCGGGCTCGACAAGGTCGGCATCGAGCCGGGGCAGGGCGGCTTCGTGTCGGTGGACCGGGTGTCGCGTACGAGCGTGCCGGGCGTCTACGCGGCGGGCGACTGCACCGGGCTGCTGATGCTCGCGTCGGTCGCCGCCATGCAAGGGCGGATCGCGATGTGGCACGCGCTCGGCGAGGGCGTCGCGCCGATCAAGCTGAAGACGGTGGCCGCCAACGTGTTCACCCACCCGGAGATCGCCACGGTCGGCATCAGCCAGCAGGCGATCGACTCCGGCGAGGTGCCGGCCCGCACGATCATGCTGCCGCTCGCCACCAACGCGCGAGCGAAGATGCAGGGCCTGCACCGTGGTTTCGTGAAGCTGTTCTGCCGCCCGGCGACCGGCGTGGTCATCGGCGGCGTGGTCGTCGCGCCCGAGGCGAGCGAGCTGATCCTGCCGATCGCGCTGGCCGTGCAGAACCAGCTCACCGTGGAGCACCTGACCCACACGTTCTCGATCTACCCGTCGCTGTCGGGCTCCATCGTGGAGGCCGGCCGCCGCCTGATGCGCCACGACGACCTCGACTGACTGTCCCTCAGCCGTCCAACGCCTCGAGTACTCGCTCGGCGATGGGCCGCACCTGCCTGAGAGTGGGGGGCTCCTGGCTCCGGACGGACACCGCGATGTCCCGGTGGGCGTCGTCGTACTCGGTTACGACCTCCAGCACATAGAAGTCCGGGACGTCGCGCCAGGGCCCGAAGCCGGCCGCGTCTCCCAGACCGTCGACGTCCTCGTACTCGCCCACGGCCTCACCGGTGAACTTCTTCTCGACTCGGTCCCTCGCATCCTCGCTGCCCGGCCAGATCGACACCTCGACCGACACCGCCACGGGGAACAGCTCATCGGCCGCCTCGTGCTCGCACGTTGCGATGGTCACGGGTTCCTGGTTGCGGTCATCGGGTTTCGTACTCGCGATCGTGATCTTGAAGAGGTCCGCCACGAACTTCGGGGGCACCATCTTGCACAGCTCGGCGCCGGTCATGTTCTCGCCGTTGATCTTCTCCTCGGCGGCGGCCGGCGTGGCCGGGACGTCGCGATGCCCGGAGCCGCCGCCTTCCTTCGTCGAGCACCCCAGCACCGCCGCCAGCATGCATAGCCCGACCGCGACCACACGCACGTACACGAATACCCCCCCAGCTAGGCGCTTCTAGGCGGGACCATAGCGTGAGCGGGACGCCGCGGGGCCGCAACGACGAAAACGCTCGTGGTGCGTCCGGGTGCACCACGAGCGTCCTTCGCCCGTCAGTCGACCCAGTCGAAGGTGCGGGTGACGGCCTTCTTCCACTGGGCGTAGGTCTTCTCCCGGGCGGTCTCGTCCATCGACGAGGCCCACTCCTTGTCCTTCGCCCAGTTGTTGCGGATGTCCTCCTCGCCCTTCCAGAAGCCGACCGCGAGGCCCGCGGCGTACGCGGCACCCAGCGCGGTCGTCTCCGCGACGACCGGCCGGATCACGGGCACGCCCAGGATGTCGGCCTGGAACTGCATCAGCAGCTCGTTGCCGACCATGCCGCCGTCCACCTTGAGCGCCGTCAGCGGCACCCCGGAGTCGGCGTTCATCGCATCGATCACCTCGCGGGTCTGGAACGCCGTGGCCTCCAGCACCGCACGGGCCAGGTGGCCCTTGTTCACGAACCGGGTCAGGCCGACGATCGCGCCGCGCGCGTCCGACCGCCAGTACGGTGCGAAGAGCCCGGAGAACGCCGGCACGAAGTAGCAGCCGCCGTTGTCCTCGACCGCCCGTGCCATGTCCTCGATCTCGGGCGCCGACGTGATCATGCCGAGGTTGTCCCGCATCCACTGCACGAGGGCGCCGGTGATCGCGATCGAGCCCTCGAGCGCGTACACCGTGTCCGCCGCGCCGATCTTGTAGCAGACCGTGGTCAGCAGGCCGTTCTGCGACATCACCTTCTCCGTGCCGGTGTTGAGCAGTACGAAGTTGCCGGTGCCGTAGGTGTTCTTGGCCTCGCCGACCGACAGGCACGCCTGGCCGAACGTGGCCGCCTGCTGGTCACCGAGGATCCCCGAGATCGGGACCCCGGCGAGCACGCCCTGCTCGCGCACCCTGCCGTACTCCTCCGACGAGGAGCGGATCTCCGGGAGCATCGACATCGGGATCTTCATGTCCTCGGCGATCGAGGCGTCCCAGGACAACGTGGACAGGTCCATCAGCAGCGTGCGGGACGCGTTCGTCGGGTCGGTGACGTGCACGCCGCCGTCCGGCCCGCCGGTCATGTTCCACAGCACCCAGGTGTCCATGTTGCCGAACAGCAGGTCGCCGGCCTCGGCGCGCTGCCGCGCACCCTCGACGTTGTCGAGGATCCAGCGGATCTTCGGCCCGGAGAAGTAGGTCGCGAGCGGCAGGCCGGTCTTGTCCTTGTACCGGTCCTGGCCGCCGCCGAGCGCCTCCAGCTCGGCGCATATCCGGTCCGTCCGGGTGTCCTGCCAGACGATCGCGTTGTACACCGGCTTGCCGGTCTTGCGGTCCCACACCACCGCGGTCTCCCGCTGGTTGGTGATGCCGACCGCCACGAAGTCCGATGGCGACAGGTCCGCGGTGGCCAGCGCCCCCGCGGTCACCTCCCGGGTGTTGCGCCAGACCTCCTCCGGGTCGTGCTCGACCCAGCCGGCCTGCGGAAAGATCTGCTCGTGCTCCTTCTGGTTGACGGCCACCACCTCGCCGGCGTGACTGAAGATCATGCACCGCGTCGAGGTGGTGCCCTGGTCGATCGCGGCGACGTACTGCGTCATGTCTGGTCGTCCTCCTTGTCGGCGGCCCGGTGGGCCCCCGTGTCGGCCGCTGTCCCGGTCCCTGTGCCGGTCGTCTCACCGGTGGGCGCCACGTTCGCATCGCCGGCCGACCCGGGCACCTGGCCCGGTTCCGTCGCCGGCGGCGTGCCGATCGTCTCCAGCTCACCACGTGCCTCGAGCACCTGCCCGATGAACAGGTCGTAGACGATGATGCCGACCACGCCGCCGATGAGCGGGCCGACTATCGGGATCCACCAGTAGCCGCTGAACCAGTCGAAGCTCCCCGGGAACGCGATGTCACCCCAGCCGGCGAAGAAGGTGAACATCCGGGGCCCGAAGTCGCGAGCCGGGTTGATCGCGTATCCGGCGTTGGTGCCGAAGGTCAGGCCGATCACGACGACGACGAGGCCGATGACGAACGGGGCGAGGTTGGCCGACGGTGCCTGGTTCCGGTTGTCGATGACCGCGGCGATCAGCGCGACGAGGATGGCGGTCCCCACGATCTGATCCACCAGCGGACCCCAGATGCCGCCGCCGAAGTACTCCGCGGGGAAGGTCGCGAAGATGGAGAAGGTGGACAGTGACTCCGGTCGTGACCCGATGTTCTGGGCCGTGTTGAAGGCGTCGATGGCGTCGTGGTAGGCCGCGTAGACGATCGCGGCGCCCACGAACGCGCCCAACACCTGTGCCACCCAGTAGGGCCCGACCTTCCGCCATGGGAAGCGCCGCCGGACCGCGAAGGCCAGCGTGACGGCCGGGTTGATGTGCGCGCCGCTGACACCTCCGGCGACGTAGACGCCGAAGACAACCGCCAGGCCCCAGCCCCACGCGATGATCAACCAGTTCGCGGGCCCGAAGTCGGCCGTCTGCCGGCCCGAGCCGGGCAGGCCGGCCACGGCGACCGCGACGGAACCACAACCGAGGAGGATCAGCACGAGAGTGCCGAGGAACTCCGAAAGTAGCTCTCCGCCAGTGTTCTGTCGCATTCGGGTAAGAGCGGTGGGCCGGCGATTCGAGATCCGTTCGCTCATGACAGCCCCTTCGTCTCATGCGTCCGGGACTACGGTGTCCCGGCGACTCGCGCTCTCGATAGTGCTCCGAACGCGGTGAGTGATCAATACTTTCCGGCGCGTCGCTACTTCGAGTCGAGCGGGCATCACGTTGCCGGTAGCGTTGTGGTCGACGACTGTCGTCTTTGGCAGGAGGCCGTTCGTGGCCAACGGAACGCGCGGAGCGACAACCGCGGACCTGCTGGCGGGGCGGCTCGGCAACGCCCAGCGCGAGTACGCCTGGCAGAGGCTGGGCGAGGAGACGTTCGACGTCGTGGTGGTCGGCGGTGGGATCGTCGGCGCGGGCACCGCGCTCGACGCCGCCACCCGTGGCCTCCGGGTGGCGCTCGTGGAGGCGCGTGACCTCGCGTCCGGTACGTCGAGCCGCTCGTCGAAGCTCTTCCACGGCGGGCTGCGCTACCTGGAGCAGCTCGAGTTCGGGCTGGTGCGCGAGGCGCTGCGGGAACGGGAGCTGATGCTCACCCGCCTCGCGCCGCACCTGGTGAAGCCGGTCAGCTTCCTGTACCCGCTGACCCGCCGCGTCTGGGAGCGCCCGTACACCGCGGCCGGCCTGTTCATGTACGACAGCATGGGTGGCGCGCGGTCGGTGCCGGGCCAGAAGCACCTGACCCGCGCGGGCGCGCTGCGGATGGTGCCGGCGCTGAAGCGGTCCGCGCTGATCGGCGGCGTCCTGTACTACGACGCGCAGGCCGACGACGCCCGGCACACGATGACCGTCGCCCGCACCGCGATGCACTACGGCGCGGTCGTGCGGACCTCGACCCAGGTCGTCGGGTTCATCCGTGAGGCCGACCGGGTGTCCGGAGTGCGCATCCACGACGTGGAGAACGGCCGGGAGACCGAGGTCCAGGCCAACGCGGTGATCAACTGCACCGGCGTGTGGACCGACGAGCTGCAGCGGCTGTCCGGCTCACGCGGGCGGTTCCGGGTGCGTGCGTCGAAGGGTGTGCACATCGTGGTGCCGCGGGACCGGATCGTGTCGGAGACCGGGCTGATCTTGCGCACGGAGAAGTCGGTGCTGTTCGTGATCCCGTGGCGAAATCACTGGATCGTGGGAACCACCGACACCGACTGGAACCTCGACCTCGCGCACCCGTCGGCGACCAAGCACGACATCGACTACATCCTCGATCACGTCAACTCGGTGCTCGCGACGCCGCTGACGCACGACGACATCGAGGGCGTCTACGCGGGGCTGCGGCCGCTGCTTGCCGGGGAGTCGGAGGAGACGTCGAAGCTGTCCCGCGAGCACGCGGTCGCGCGGGTCGCGCCGGGGCTGATCGCGATCGCCGGCGGCAAGTACACGACGTACCGGGTGATGGCCGCGGACGCGGTCGACGCCGCGTCACCCGACCTGCCGGGGCGCCTGCAGTCGTCGATCACGGACAAGGTGCCACTGCTCGGCGCGGACGGGTACCACGCGCTGGTCAACCAGGTCGACCAGCTCGGCGCGCGGCACGGGCTGCACCCGTACCGGGTGCGGCACCTGCTCGACCGGTACGGCTCGCTGGTGCACGAGGTGCTGGAGTTGGCGGCCGGCCGCCCGGAGCTGCTGCGGCCGTTGGTGGCGGCGCCGGACTACCTGCAGGTGGAGGTCGTGTACGCGGCGTCGCACGAGGGGGCGCTGCACGTGGAGGACACGCTGACCCGGCGGACCCGGATCTCGATCGAGTACCCGCACCGGGGCGTGGACTGCGCGGAGCAGGTCGCGCGGCTCATGGGCGAGGTACACGGCTGGGACGAGGACACGATCGCCCGGGAGATCAAGGTCTACACGGCCCGCGTCGAGGCCGAACGCGACTCCCAAACCCAACCCGACGACCAGGCGGCCGACGCCCGCCGCGCCGCCGCCCCCGAAGCCCGCCCCGAACTCCTGGAACCCACCAGCTGACGCTTCCGGTTCGCGAGTTCAACGCTCCGGACGTGTGTGTCCAACGCTCGGGATCATGTCTGGTCGGGGAGTTGCTCCTCGTGCAGGGTGGTCAGGTGCTGGAGCATGCGCCGGCCGTCCGCGGGGGAGATCGTGGTCCACGCCTCGCCGTCCTCCGACTCGCGGCGGACCTGCAGGTAGCGGCCGTCCTTCGTGTCGAAGAAGCTGATCACGCGGTCGGCCCGGACGCGCCTGCCCCACTTGTCCCGGACCGCGCTCCCGAACTGGCCCTGGTTGACCACGTCGCCGATCATCTCCGCCAGCTGGGTCGCGTCCGACGGTCGCACGCCGCGGTTGCGCAGCGTGGCCGCGAACTTGCCTTGGTCCGTCGACTCGCGGGCGGCCGCCTCGAAGTCCGCCGTGCGCAGTGTGATCGACTGGCCCGGGCCCGCCGGCGCGGGCGGCAGCACCGACAGGGCGTACCGCGGCAGGCCCGAGGCGTCGGCCGGGCGCAGAGCCAGCTTGTCGCCGGCCAGGGTGGCCAGCACGGCGTCGTCCTCGGTCGCCGCCGTGAACAGGCGCAGCTGCCGGCCCACCCACAACCGGCCGTCGATCTCCCGGTTCGGACGGCGCAGCAACGACAGCAGCCGGGCCAGCCTGGGGTCGGGCTCCACCGGCCGCCCGAGGCCACGCCGCTCGAGCCCGTCCCATGCCAGCCGAACGAGCCTCGCCCGTTCGGCATCGGTACGTCCGGGCGAGGGCACGCGCAGCACGAGCGGCATGGCATCCAGCGCGAGGTGTTCCCACAGCACGTCGAACTCGAGCGCGCTGACGGTCAGCGGTTCGTCTACTTCGGACTCACCGAGCCAGGGGAACGGTGCGGTCATCTCAGTCCAGCGGCTAGCGGTCGGTCGGGCCGTCCCCGATCACGTTCGGCGGCAGCTTGTGCTCCTCGCCGAGGATAGACACAGACTCCGTGACCTGCGCGTTTTCGCGGAAGTCGCGTCGTCGCCGTGTGCTCTCGCCCACGACCGCCTCGTCCCCGTCACCGAACCACTGGCTGGACCCGATCGCGTCCATGCCGAACCGGCGCAGCGCCAGCTTCTCCTGCGCGCCCGCGGCCATGCCCGAGGCCGGCGCGATCGGAGCCCCGCCCGCCTGGTGCACGGCCGCCGCCTGCCCCGCCGCCGCGTGGCTCGCCGCGGCCGCCTGCAGGTCGCTCGCC